>JBAXSA010000038.1:0-15341 GCA_037130945.1 Pseudomonadota bacterium
CCACGCTGATTGGTGATTTTCCCAACATGATCATCGGTGCGGCGGGGAAACTTCACTTCGATGACTTTATCGGGGGCATGATGGTGCCCTGTCTGCTGATGTTGGGGATTCTGCTGGGAACTTTCCGCAGACGCATGGTGCGCTCAGAGGACAGCGAGGTGATGACTGGAAAAATCGAACCCGCCGCAGGCAAGCCACCAGTCGTCGACCGCTATCTCTCACGAATGGGACTCAGCGTATTGGGAGTCACGCTGCTGGCTCTGGTGTTCGCTCAACCCCTCGGCCTGCAACCGGCCACCATTGCCCTGGTTGCCGGCGTCACTATCCTTGGTTGGGGTCGCGTGCCACGCGAGACCCTATTCAAAGCGATGAGCGGAGGCGACATCCTGTTTTTTGCCGCCCTGTTCACCATGGTGGGTGGATTGCAGGCGGCGGGGGCATTGGCGGGTCTCCACGACCTGATTGTGACCTTGGGCGGGAACCATGCGACACGATCCGTGCTGATTCTGATGTGGATGAGCGCGCTCTTGACCCCTTTTCTCAATGCGGGCCCGACGACGGCCTTGCTGGTTCCCGTGGCGGGAGTGCTGAATCAGGAATTTTCTGGCAGTCCGGTCTGGTGGGCGCTGTCCCTGGGGGTACTGGCGGGTTCTTCGGCAACCTTGTCCGGGGCGACGGCGGGCCCCGTAGTCGCCAGTCAGATGTTGCATCAACTGGCGGAATATCGGCGCGCAAGCCATTCCGGCTGGAGGCTGGATTCAGGGCGGTATAGGCGATGGGGCATCCCCATGGCCATCACCTTCCTCGTATTTTCCACGCTATACATAGCGCTGTTGAGTCTTTAGGACATGAGCCACGATACCCCTCCCATCCGGCCCTTTTGCCGGCAGGCCTGGAAGATTCCCGTCCTGATTCTGGTTCTGCTTTTTTTCGGCACGCTGGCCTGGACTTACCATCTGGTCGTGGAACACCATGTGTTGGGATTCGTCGCATCCGGACACAAGACGCAAACTTCCGTGGCCAATGCGCAATCCGTGGCCCTTGGCGTGCCTCTTGGCGGGGTGCGTACCGCTGTGGTGAATATTGCGGGCACCCTAAAATCTCCGGGCAACGGGATGTTGTCTTATGTCACTGTGGGGTCGGGCGTGTTGCTGAGCCCGGCGGGCTATGTGGTGACGGCACAGCACCTGATCCAGAATCTTGCCGAGATCCAGGTACGGGTACAGACCCCTCAGGGGCCCCGGCAATACGCCGCCAAGACGGTCAAGGTGATCCCCGAACACGATTTGGCCCTGATCAAGATTGTGAGTCATGATCGCTTTCCCTATCTGGCTCTGGAAAGTGGTTTGGTGCAAACGGGAGAGAGAGTGCAGGCCTGGGGGGATCCCATGGGAACCGATGCGATCCAACACCTTGGCAGCGTCACCCAGGTGGATCTGAACCGGCCCATGCAGATACTCGACCGCCAAATCACGCATCTGATCCAGACGGATGCCGTGATGCACTGGTCACAAAGCGGAGGCCCGCTGGTCAATGCCCATGGCCGGCTCGTGGGCATCAATCTCGCTATTGAGGATCCCGCGACCGGCATTGTGGGTTTTGCACTGCCGGCCCAGTTGGTGATGACCCATTTTCAGGAGTTGGTGAGTTTTCCCAAGGGGCCTGCCGCCGCGCCAGCGGAACGTCCCGCTGATCGTTGGTGGAAACAGGTGCAGGGTTTTATGCAGCAAAAGGGCTTTGGCAAACATATTGCCACGCCCTCCCCTGCGGCACCGGTGCGCGATCCCGCCCACGAGCCCAGCCTGCGCATCTGGGGTTATCCAGTGGCCAATTTCCTGGGGCTATTGCTGTTGGGGTTCATCTCGGGCATCAGCGGCGGCATGATGACCATGGGGGGCGGCATCATCAAGGTCACGGGTTTAATGTGGCTGTTTGGTTACGGATTGCTGCTGGTGCGTCCCGTCGCCTATATCACCAACATCTTCATGTACGGGGCAGCGACGCTCCGCTATCGCCGGGAGGGATTGCTGCGATTTGAACTCTGTCGTCCCCTGATTCCCTGGGCCATGGGCGGCATGGTGGCGGGCTACTTTATCGGCAACGTGCTAAGTACCACCATTATCCAGTGGCTGCTAGGCACTTTTGCCCTGATGCTTGCCATCAAGATGCTGGTGGAGATTTCGGAGAGCGCGAGCCCTCAGGCCTTGGATGACGAATGGGCGGACTCAGATTCCTCGCCAGGCACACCGCCAGGGTTTCTGCGCCGGATGCAGCGTTATTTAGGCAATCGTGATTTGAAACAGACCCTGCCCGAGGGAGAGATGTCGCCTCTGACGCTGCATGGCTGGTTGGGGCTGCCAATGGGTATTATCAGCGGTATTTTGGGTATCACCGGAGGCGTGGTGGAAGTACCGTTACAGCGTTATCTGGCCAAAATGCCCTTGCGCAATGCCATCGCCAACAGCGCCACCCTGGTCTTTTTTGCCTCACTGGTGGGTTCGGCGGTCGCCCTGATCCATGGTACGCAAAATGGTTCCTTTGAATGGCAGACGCCGGTGCTGATGGCCCTTATTCTGACGCCCGGTGCCTACCTGGGTGGCATGGTCGGTGCTTGGTTGACCGTGGTGATGCCCTTGAACACCCTGCGATGGGTCTATGCCGTGTTAATGTTTGTTATTGCGGCCAGGATGTTTTATATATGAAGATGAAGGTAAAAGTAACCGGTTATGCCATTACCTCTGTGGGTTTTGTCGCACTCCTCGGCCTGGTACTTTTGGCCCTTGTGGGTCAACCCTTCTTCGAACGTTCTCAAAACCCGTCGAAAAATCAGGCCGCCGTCGCCCAGACGCAAGCCGCGTCGCCTGTCATCGTGGAACGCAGATCCCGAAAACTGCGTGAGCAGCCTCCTCTCATGGCCTATGTCGGGCCCAATATTCGGCTTGCCGAGGCCCACTGGCAAGGGCTGGAAGCCTTGCCACTGAGCGCGGAGTTGAAACAAAAACTTCGTCTACCCAGTACGCTGAACGGATTGTTGATCGACGAGGTCACCCTGAACGCGGCGGTGAGCGGTTTGCTGGCTGGTGATGTGCTGGAAGTTGTGGACGGCACCCCCGTGAACAGTCTTGAAGCGCTGGTTCAGGTGTCCAAGCGGGTACAGAATCAAACCAGCGTGGCCATGACGGTCTATCGTAAGGGGCAATGGTTTTCATTGACCCTGTCGGCACCCGACAATCTGGGTTTTGTCCAGGCTGAGACCGCCCCCATGATCCTGCCCGGCGAAATCATGCCTCACCCCTATCGGGGACCCTGCACGGATTGTCATGCCATTGGCACCACCGGGCATATTGTGCCGGATCCCGACGGGATCATTTTGCCGCCTCCCCCGATTTCGGCCCAAGCCCTGGCCACTCCCCCTCCTCACAAGGATCGAGGGCCCTGCCAGGCTTGCCACCAGATCATCCCGTAAATAAGCAAGGAGTAAAAAAACCATGAAAAACTATCGTTCGTCCACCCATGTCCTGGATGAACTCCAGCTGGTTTCCTATGCGGCGCTCGGTGTGCTCAAACGTATTGCTGTGGGCTCTATTGATGCCTTCAATTCCGTATTCGTCGTGGATGAGGAGATGCGGGTTCATTTCTATCGGGATCGGGGCATTCACTACACCAAACAGGGACAATATGGGCAGGCCATTTCCTTCCTGAAACGGGTGGTGAGCGAACATCCTGCGGATGAAGGGGTGGTTTTTCATCTGGGCTATAGCTACTTGAAGATGGATCGCACCATGGAGGGCATCGATCTACTGGCCCGAAGCGTCAAGGCGCGCATCGCTTCTCCACGCATTCGCTCCACCTTGGGCATGGCCTACATTCAGGCCAAGGAATACCAAAAGGCTGTAGAGGTGTTAGAAGAAGCCATTCGGCAGGCTCCTGACAATTTCAATCTGCACTATCGCATGGGATTGGCTCGGGATCATCTCGGCGAATACGACGCCGCCATCGCCGCCTTCCAGGAGGCTCTGCGCATCCGGCCGCATGAAACCAAGGTGTATCAATCCATTGGTTTTGTTCTGGATCAACAGGGAAAACATGACGAAGCCGTGGTTTTTTTCAAAAAGACCTCGGAACTGAAAGAATCCTTTCAGGAGGGTTAAAGAAGGGTTAAAAAAGGGCTGAGCGGGATATTCCAATATGTTCGATAAACAGGATAAGACCGGAGATCTGGACGACTTGGGGGATGCCCCCAATAGCGAGCGTTTGCGACGCATGAAGGAGATCATGCGCCAAATGAATCGTGACGAAGTGCCTGTTGAGGATTTGAAGATACCCCCCATCAAATCCAAGCTGTTCATCCTCGGAATCTCGATTGCCAGCGTGTTGCTCCTAGTGTCGACGGTCTTATACAAATACAATTGGTTCGTCAGTGCCGAAGAGGATGTCCACTCTGCCAAGGGCACCATCGAAAACGCCTTGCAACTTCGCTCAAATCTGTTTAGCAATCTGGTCAACTTGACGCTGAACCAGGCCGCCATGGAACAGGAGACGATGCGCTATGTAGCGGAAATCCGTGCCAGGCAGGGCAAGGCGGTGGAGAAGAATCTGCCCGTTCCAAACCCGCTTCCAGGGATCCCGGACGTTGGCGGATCCCTGCCTGAAGCCTTGGCGCGACTGTTTGCCGTGGTGGAACAGTATCCGGACATCAAGACTTCCGCCACTTACAAGGAACTTATGAATAAGTTGGTGGATATCGAAAACCGTATTCATCAGCGTCGCGATGAATTTAATGAAAAAGTGCGGATCTATAACGCCATGACCATCACCTTTCCCTGGCGATTGGTGGCCTACCTGTGGGATTTCAGACGTTATCCCTATTTTGAATCCGACCCCCACCGCCCCGATACCTTGGAAATCAGTCTGGGTTCAGGTTCATTTCGTCGTTTGATTCCGACCATCCAGACGGCTCCGGCGACCACTTCACCCGACGTATCTGTTCAGCCCGCCCCACCTCCATCACCTCAAGGGGAGAGGGTGGAAAAGCCTGCTGGCACCGAGGTGAAACCGTGAAATATCCGCATTGTTACAAATGCCGTGACGAAGTGGAATGGTATGTGCTGGCTGGGAACAGCGGGTTGGTGGTGTTTAAGGGCTTCTTGGGGGTCATGAGTGGTAGCGCGGCCTTAATCGCGGATACCTTCCACTCCCTCGCGGATGTATTGGCCACTATTTTTACCCTATTTAGTCTGAAAATTTCCGCGCGTGCGCCAGACCAGGCCCATGCCTATGGCTATGGCAAGATTCAGCACATCTCCACGGGTACCATCGGATTATTGCTCCTGGGCGGATCGATGTTCATTCTGACCGGATCCGTGATGGATGTCGTGCGCGGTACCTATGAAGCGCCCAATGGTGTGGCGGTGCTGGGAGCTTTCTTATCGATTCTGGCCAATGAATTCATGTTTCGCTATGAGAGCTGTGTCGCCAAGGAAAATAATAGCCCCGCCATCATGGCCAATGCCTGGGATAATCGCTCCGATGCCCTTTCTTCCCTGGGAGTATTGATTGGCATCTTCATTGCCACCTTCATGGGGTTTCCCGTTGCGGATCCCCTCACCGCAATCATTATCGCCATGGTGGTGATCAAGATCGCGGTGGAACTCATGATCCAGGCCATTAATAATTTAATGGATGCAACGCCCGATTTTGTCAAATCATCCGACTTGTTCCAGATCATCCGCAAGCTTCCCGCTGTCACGGGGATCAATTACCTGCGTGCCAGAAGCCTGGGGGAAGATTTTTATATCGAGGCGGATATTCGCGTGGATCAAAGATTGAAAGTGTACGAGGGTGATCTGATCGTGGCGGCCCTGGAGGAGCAGATCAAACAAAAAATCGAACATGTGGGCAGCATTCAGATCTATTTGTCACCCGAGGAGACACAACGGCGGTGAAAAAACACTTCTTGACAGCGGGAGAATGGCTGGTGGCGGGTGGTGTGCTGTTCCTGGTCGGGCTGGGGGTGGTGGCCCTGTTTTCAGATGGATCCAGATCCCTATCCGCAGTGAGCCAGCCAGAGAGCCCTGTGCCAACGGCTCCCCTTTCCCCGGTGGCGGGCGTTAATCCCGTCCGCATGATGACTGTTGCGGCGGTACAGCCGACCCCCCGGGTGGATGGCGCTGCGGGAAGCGGCTTGATGTCGTTGGGCCGGGCACCTCAGGTGAATTTCCAGGGCAGCGTGCAGCAGATTACGGAACAGCCTCAAAGCGACGGTCAACTGCATGTCTGGCTCAATACGCCAGGAGGACAAGAGCTGCGTATCTCCGTGGCACCGGGATGGTTTCTGCAATATCTGGGGTGCCCGTTACAACATGACATCGCGGTTTCGGGTTCCGGCTTTGTTTTTAAGGATGTGAGCAACAGCCTCGTCTATGCCAGGAAAATTGTTGTGAATGGCAAGGCTTGCCAATTGCGCAACGATGAAGGTTTCGCCCTCTGGTCGAACAAGTTGCGGTAACAGGATTGTGAAGACGAAATCATGGGGAAATGCCGGGCGAGTGGCGGGGGTGGTTCTGCTGGTGGGTTTGATTGCCTGGAAACTCTGGCTGGAGAATGTGGAGGTGATTCCCACCCGTCAGATCCAGGGGGAGGTGTTGGGTGCCATGCCGAAACCGACCCAACCCACGCTCACCGATCCCCTGGTGGAGATGGTCAACCCCACTTTGTTGCATAAGATGCTGATCAAGCGTATCCCCACGATCGGCCCGGACGCCAAAATGCCGCACCCCTCCTGGGGCCCCTGCATCCGCTGCCATCTCATTCAGGGCGGGGCTCCTGCGGGTAGCCAGCCGGCAACGCCGGTGGCCAAGGTTTGGGAACAGGTCTCGGCTATCTACAAGGTGGGCCCCCCCATTTTGCCGAATTCCATCCGCCCCCATCCCGCCTCGGGACGCTGTATCAAATGTCACGATATCTTGGTCTATACGCAACCCCAATAATTATCCCCAATGACTGTCCATGACCATTAAAGGAGAAACGATATGACCGAGCCCGTCCATCCCTCGGAAGAGCGACTGCAGGCGCGGATTGCCATTATGGAAGATCTATTGCGCCAGGTGGTCGATATCAATGCTGCCGCAGCGACCCGGCTGCACGGCCTGGATGAAAAACTGCACAAGATCGAGGTCATCCTCCCGGCCTTGACCAGTTTCATCAAGAGAATGGATACCCCCCTTTCTCCGCCTCCTGATTCACCTGCTTTCAAGAATGAAATCGCGGATATCAGGAATCGCCTGGAAGAGTTCCACAAAGAATGGCTCAACATTCCGCAGCGTCTGGAAACGCTCTTGGAGAAGGTAGGGACAAACCCCCAGGGTTCTCCAAACGTGCCAATGATGGACAAGTGGAACGAACTGGCCGGTTTCCCTGAAATGGTGGGCAGACTTGAATCGCAGCAAAGCACGATTCTCCAGACCTTGGAAAAACGGGTCGATCCCCGTCTCATGATCTACCTGAAACCTCTGATCGAGATGCTGGAAGAGGAAGGACAGCAAGCCGAGCAATTGAAAAATGCGGCCTTGCAACGATTGCAGGTTCTCATCTCGGGAAAATCGCCAGGGTCGGATCAGGAAATCTCCCAGGTACTACAGCAAGTGGATCAGGAAATTCGCCGCTGTACCGAGGCGTTCGAACGGACACAACAGGCCTTGCAGATTGTGGTGACACCCTTCCAGAACATTGGCAGGCTTTTTCGCAACAACCTCGAGATTGTAGTACAAGCACACGACCTGATGGCCCAGCTTCACGACGATCTACCACGTTTCCTGAGTGATATGAAGGCAAGGCATGAGGAACACCTGAAGGCATAATCAATTCGCTCATTCTCTCAATTATCCAAGAAAGGGCTAGTTGCCATGCTCCAACTGATACCTTACGCATTGGCCGCCGTCGCGGGTGGCCTGTTGGGAAAGAAATACTACCCCCTTTTCACCCAATTTGAAGAAGACCCGCAACCTGTCACCATGGTTCCTACTCTCCGATTGCTGCGCGAATCCGTTATTGAAGAACGTCCCATCGTCCTGGCAACCGAGGAAATTCCCCTCGATAATCGCTTTGGTAACAAAATTCTGGTCAGCGAACATGAATTCGTCCGAACGGCCACCATCACGCTGTCCATGGCGCGTGACCAGGTGACGACGGCGGGACTAAAAGCCAACTGGTGGCCGATCCTGGAGAATATGGCCCAAGAAGAGATCAAAAATACGCTGGGCATCGAACTCAACACGCAAATCACGCGCCGGGTCAAGGTCATTTTTTCCACGGAACCCGGCCATTTGGTGCGCTACCGGGTCATCTGGAAACAGGACTCCCGCCGTGGACTGCTCGAAGTCAATGTCGGGGGGGAGGTGTACGCCGTCCCCTATCTCGTCACCTTTGGCCTTTCCCATGCGATTGAAAGCATTGCCGGGGAATCGCGGGGGGAGAAAGGGATGATTCTATGACGGCTCTTCCACCAGAAACGACCTCCGGAATAGAAAACAGGAAATCGGTCAGAATTTATTGCGGCCTTCCTGCACAATTCGAACAGGATCGTGGCCATGTGGTCGACATCAGCGATGTTTCGGTTTTTATCGCACTATCCACGCCCCCCCCCACGTCCAGGATTGAGCAAAAAGGCACACTCCACCTGCACGATCATGCGAGAGTCTATAAAGAACTCGCGATGGTGGCACGAGTGACCTCAACGGGGATCGCCGTGGTATCCCTGGAAGAAGATAGTGTTATTTCCCGCCTGCTGACATCTCGCCGTGGCGAGATTGATTATATCGATTACCAGAAGAATGAGACGAGGGTTTCACTGTGGGGGTGCCTGAACGCCGATATGCTGGAGGATTTCCAAAAGATAGCCAAGGGTATCTCACGACCGTTTCGTTATGTTCTTGATTTTCAGCAAGTGGTCGATGTGGAGCCATCTGGCCTGGCGATGTTGCTGCAATTAAGCAAATCTCCGCAGGGCCGCCATGATGTTCAAATCCTAAACTGCCCGATGAAGGTTGCGGCAATTCTCGGGTGTGTGACGGTTCCTGGCACCGGCATCGTGATTAAAGAGAATCTGGATGCTGCGTCTGAATCTGCACAAAGGTTCTATGTGGTGGTGGAACAGAACGACAGCGGACAGGATCGCATCACCATCTACATGCCAGATGTATTTGACTATAGTGGTCGTGTTGAATTTTCAAGAATCTATCAGAACCGGGCTAAAGGATCCGAGTATGTGTTGGATTTCGCGATGACCCAGCACATCGCCAAGTCGGCCTTTGGAACCCTGTTGCTGATGTATCAGCATATTGGCCCTCACAGCCCTTCGGACATCAAGATTACCCATTGCAGCCCCAAAGTCAGAAGCATATTCGACAAGATGGATTTCAATAAATTTTTCCGTTTTATCGAAGATGGAGAAAAGGTGTCATAACACCTCGGCCTAAAGGCCGGATGCAGAATTCTGCAACGTGCAGAAGGATATTCTTATTCAATATCCCCGCCATAAATGACGGGGTTTTAGGAATTTTTGATGACAATAATATCTAGCGAGAACCGCCATGCTTGAAGGTCAAAATGCGCGATGGGAGATGTTTGTACAGCAGGCTCTTGAACTTTTATTGTCCAGTCGTCTCGATCTGCGGCTTCTGGAACAACAGGGACAGACCGTCGATCCGCAGGTGTTGGAACGTCTGGTTCGCACCTTTCACAGCATTGGCGGCGTCAGCCAATTCTTCGATACCCTTGAGATCAGCGTGCTGCTCGAGTGTATGGAATCCATTCTGACCCTCTGGAGGGAACAGCCCTCTTGGATTGAGTCTTCTTCCACCGCCGCGCTGGTCGCGGCTTTCGAGCTACTGCGACAATCCTTTACCCCGGATGTCTCGCGGAGAGAACCCCCTGTCCTGACAGGACAGATCGAGATTTTGCAGCATATTTTGGATGACGCCGCGTGGAAAGCTGCGCACAGGGATTTGGGCACAACGCCGCCTTTCGATTTACGCGACTATCCGGACGCCGTGGCGACTGCGGTGGTTGATGGATCCGGCCTGTTTGCCCTCCTCCTCCCCTTACCCAGGCCCATGGCTGAAAAGCAGCGGCAACTCAGTCAGATCAGGGAACAGCTCGCGGTGGTGGGTGAGCTGGTGGCGAGCATTCCGCAACTGAACGGTCATTTTGAATTGGAAGAAACCTCCACGGCCAGTGCGGTGTGGTTGCTCTTTTCCAGCGTTCTCCGGCAAGATTTGTTGGTAGGGCTGACCCACCTGCCTGCGGAAAATGTCATCTCCCTCTCGATTCCAGAAACAATGAGAGGGGCGCAGGTTATTCCTAGAAAGACCTCCGTGGAGGCTACGGATCAGGCGAATGGGCAGCTGGCGGATCAGAATTTTGCAGAACTCGCCCTTCAAATTCGCCAATCCCATTTTGAGGAGATGCTGCCTGCCCCAGAAGCGGAGGTAACGCTTCAGCGGGTGCCGCCTGCGCCAGAAGCAGATGCCACGTTCGAGGAGCGGATGGCGGAAATGGAACTACTCGCCTTGCAAATTCGTCAATCCCATTACGAGGATCCGCGGTATGTCCGACTGAAAAAACCTGCCATGATTGCGGGTTTGGGTACGGTTGTCAGCCTGTTGTTATTATGGCTGTGGAATCCTCTCGATATAACAAAGATCGGCGAGGTGGAAACCAGGAGGGTTGTCGCACAAAACAATCCCCATGAGCCACAGGTCATTCAAACCCATCAGGGAGCGGTGTCACCGGATTCTGTTCCGGCGACCCCAGTGGTTCAAGAAACTCCGGCGGTGCCAATAACCCCAGTGGTTCAAGAAACTCCAGAAGTACCCGTAACCCCGGTAGTTCGAGAAACCCCGGCAGTACCCGTAACGCCGGTGGTTCCAACGACCCCGGTGGTTTCAGAAACTCTTGTTGTGGCTTCGTCTCCGTCCGAAGGACAAAAATCCTCTTCCCGTTTGCCGGATCATCCGGTAGCAGACAACACCAGTCTCCCACCGCGTTCAACGCAGGGTACGGGAGAAAAAATCGCTCACATGACCCAAGAAGATCTGGATCACCTGACCTCCATCTCCCGGGAAGCACCCTTTACGGCCATTACCCCACCCGCCGGTATGCCGCGAGGCGGTTTGCAATTTACACGCAACCGCGATGGCAGTGGGACTTTTTCCATTGCGACCTTACTCGATCATACCGTATCGCGAGAGGGGGAGAGTCTTGTCCTTTCCCCGAACAACCTGCCGAATCTGAGGTTGGTTTTACAAAACTCCAGAAAAAAATTCTTTATGTTCAATTTTGGTGCGACGGGTAAAGTGACCATTCCCCCCACCCTATGGCGATCTTTTGTCCATGAGGGGTCTGGTGTGGTCACGGTCAGCCACTTGATTGATGAGAGGAAGGGATCCCCCTTGATCCGTGATATTGCCGCCATCACCACGGGTAGCATTGTTGAACGATTTGGCGAATAGCCGTAAAAATCAACCCGAATACGTCTCTTTATTCCAGCAGAACAAAGCCATATGGCACATTGTAAAGTGATTGAAAAAGTACAGAGTACTGCCACTCCGCTCGTGTCGCCGGGTGCCATCGCCATTGTGGGCCCCCCCAATGCCGGGAAGAGCGTCTTGTTCAATGGCCTAACCGGGAACTATTCGCTCGTAGCCAACTATCCGCAAACCACCGTGATGCCCTTGAGGAGAGTCACGCGTTGTCACATGGAGACCGTTTGTTTGGTGGATACCCCTGGCCTTAACGCCTTGGCGGTGCATTCTCAAGATGAACGGTCCACTGTAAAAGTGCTGTTGCAAGAAAAAATACATGCAGTTCTGTTTTGCGGTGACGCACTCAACCTGAAACGTTCCCTGGTGCTGTTGGCCCAGATCTTGGAACTGGAATTACCCACCCTGGTGTGCTTAAACCGGGCGGATCTGGCGGCGAGCAGCGGCATGGCGATTCATATACAACGCTTGGCAGAGCTGTTGGGGTTGCCAGTGATTGAAACGGCAGTAGAGCATGGGATTGGTTTTGACCAGGTCAAGGGGGCGATAGCGGAGTGTTTGGCCGGAGCGACACCCATGTCCACAGCGCCGATTCGCTATCCGGCGGTCGTGGAACAGGTCATCCTCACCTTGAACGACTTATTTCCACTGGATCGCCGCCCCTCACGCGGCCTGTGCCTGCTTTTTCTACAGGGTGACACCCTCGCTGAGGGTTGGTTTGCCAATTATCTAGGGGAAGAGATACTCGCCAATGCCCATCAGATAGCCCTGAACTTACGGAATCAACTGACACCTCACCGCTTGCTGCTGAGCATTTTTCAATCCCGGGAAGGCTGGGCCAATCGCTTGGCGGAAAAGACGCTACATCAGGCCGGTGTGGTGGTTCCCACCCTGTTGCAGACGATGAGCCGGGCTACCCGGCATCCGATCCTCGGCTGGCCGATTTTTCTGGGCATTCTGTGGTTGACTTTCAAGGGGGTCGGTTTTGGGGCGCTGGAACTGGGTGGCTGGATGGACGCCACCTTGTTTGCGCCTTTGATTGCGGCGCTTGGGAAGGTGATTTCACCCCCCCTCTTGAACGAATTTTTGGTAGGACAGTTTGGCATACTAACCATGGGCGTTGCCAATGCCATGGTGACCGTCGTACCGATCCTGCTGGTCTTCTTTTTCATCGTCCATCTGCTGGAGGACATCGGCTATCTCCCCAATCTGAGTGTGCTGGCCAATCGTTCCCTGTTGCCTTTGGGGCTGAGCGGCAAGGCGGTGTTGCCCTTGATATTGGGTAGCGGCTGCAATACCACCGCCACCCTGAGTAGCCGCATCCTGGCGACCCGGAAGGAGCGCTTGCTGGTCTCATTTCTGGTGGCCCTGGGCGTACCCTGCTCAGTGCAATTAGGGGTACTGTTTGCCATTTTGGCCACCATGCCCTTTTCCGCATTGTTGATCGTATTGGGCGCGGTGCTGACCACAACGGTCACCAGCAGCCTGCTGATGAACCGTTTACTGTCTGGTGGCACCAGACCAGGCGAGTTCATCATGGAAATACCCCCGTTTCAGTGGCCGCACCCTGGCCATATTCTGAAAAAAACCCTGTTCCGGATCAAATGGTTTCTGGAAGAGGCGGTGCCATTATTCATGCTGGCGGCGGGCGCGATGTTCATTATTGACAAGACGGGTCTTTTGGACATGATAAAATCCGCGCTCCGCCCCGTGGTCACGGGATTTCTGGGCATGCCCGACAAGGTCACGGAGGTTTTTATTCTGGTATTGGCCAGACGCGAGGTCGGTGCCATCTATTTCAGGGATATGGCAACCTCCCATCTCCTGGATTACAACCAAATTGTGACGGGTTTGGTGGTGATCACCCTGTTCATTCCCTGCATTTCCAACACCATGGTGATGTTCAGGGAATTCGGAGCGCGGTGGGCGGTGGGCAGTAATCTGGCCATCGTTGCGATTGCCATTCTGGTGGGTGGTCTGGTACACGCCCTATTGTCCCTGATCTAACGGCATGGAAATGTAACAGGGACTGGAAGTTTTATATATAGCCGGATTTGTCATGTGATGAGACGGCCTTATTATCTGATCTGGAGCATTAAAAATGGGAAATACCTCTAACGCCGCGCAAAAATCCCTGGTCACGCGAACGGTGTGCGTGACGTCGGGCAAGGGAGGGGTTGGCAAGACCACCATGTCCGTCAATCTGGGTATCGCGATGGCCGCCGAAGGTCATAAGGTCATCTTGCTGGATGGCGACATGGGGCTGGCTAATGTCAACGTACAGATGGGGGTCATCCCAGAGTACAACATCCTCGATGTCATCAAGGGGCGGAAATCGCTGGCACAGATTGTCTGTAAAACCCCTCACGGCATCGATTTCATTGCTGGCGGTACCGGCATAGCCCAGCTGGCAAATCTTGGCGAGGCCGATCAATCCGCCTTTATGAGCGACATGGATGGCCTTGTCGGATATGACATGATGATCATCGACACGGCGGCCGGAATTGGTTCGAATGTCATTCGCTTCGTGCTGGCCTCCGACGACGTTGTGGTGGTCACCACGCCAGAGCCGACGGCCATGACGGACGCCTATGGCATCATTAAGACCATCGTGGCCAACAAGCCCAAACCGATTAAATTCCTGGTCAATCGTGTGTCATCCGAGCTACATGCCCAGCAGGTGGTGGAACGACTTAACAAGGTGACCAGCCGATTCATGGGACTTCACTTCGATATCGTCGGCCATGTTCCCGTCGATCCGCTGATAGAGAAAAGTATTTTTCAGCAACGTCCTCATCTGATTGGCAATCCCGGTTCCAAAAGCGCGGCGCTGATCCGTGCGGCGGCCAACCGTATTATCGACCCTCATTACCAAACACCCACGATGGGTCTGGCCGGATTCTTTCAAAAAATCATCAATTTCGCATCTGATTAGTCGTCCGTGATTTTGGAGATGTAAGTATGAATATGGAAACCGACCGGCGCCGGGATGAATTGCTGGAAATGCTTTGGCGGTTGAGTGAAAGGGATGAAGTGACGCTCACCCTATTGCGTCGACACGATACCGATAATCTTTATGAGGGGTATCTGCGGGAGTTTTCCAATAATGGCCTGGTGCGTTGGGAGGGCGAGCAGATTACGTTTACCCGGGAAGGTTCGCAAAAGGCGCGTGACATCGTTAGGCGACATCGTTTGGCCGAGCGGTTATTGGTCGACGTATTGGGGAAACTACCCCAGGAAACCGAGGATGCCGCCTGCGAATTTGAGCATATCTTGGCACCGGAGTTGGTGGATGCTATCTGCACCCTGTTGGGACACCCGATGACCTGCCCCCACGGGCAGCCCATCCCCGAGGGAATCTGTTGCCAGAGGGAGCAACAGACGGAGAAAATGGCCATGATCCCTCTCACCCAAGTGGCTTGTGGTATTAAAGTAAAGATTGCCGCCATCGATACCCGCGACCCGCGTCAATTGAATCGTTTACTGGCCATGGGCTTGACGCCGGGAACCCATATTACGTTGTTGCAGAAGAAGCCCGCGCTGGTGGCCCAGGTGGAACAACGGCAGATTGCCTTCGAGGAGGCCATTGGCAATGATCTGCAGGTATGGCAGCCCCCCGCCGCTGCGTCTCATAATGGCATTTAGGCCCGCATTCCGGGAATAACCTGGATGATCAGCAGAACCGGCCTATTACCCAAAAGGATATTTTTGTGTTGACCCTAGCCGTTTTCTTTTCAGAATGGACCGGCAATCTGCTCATCAGCCTCTTGATTATTGCCGCGTTTGGAGTGGCGCTGGAGG
>JBAXSA010000039.1:0-14771 GCA_037130945.1 Pseudomonadota bacterium
GGTCACCCCCTACCGCGACCTGCGAGGCCGATATTACCAGAACAGTGATTCCGGACACCCTTTGCGAGGTGTTGAAAGCAAAAGGTTACAGCGCGGAAGCGGCGTGATCGGTCCCCAGTCTCAGGATCTTTCGGTCAGGTTGAAGTAGCCGGTCACAAACGGCTACGCAAGAAAAGGTTAATGTGGTATAAAAGTGCTGTTTATCATTGTGTTAGGATGTTCATCTCATGTCTGGAAATAGCCTGGGCCGGTTGTTCACGGTCACCAGCTTTGGCGAGAGCCACGGCCCGGCCATTGGTGGCATTGTGGATGGCTGTCCGCCAGGATTGCCGCTGACCCCCGCCGATCTCCAGGCCGATCTTGACCGCCGCCGTCCAGGCCAGTCCCGGCATACCACTCAACGCCGTGAATCCGATGCTGTGCAGATCCTCTCCGGGGTGTTCGAGGGGGTGACCACCGGGACGCCGATTGGTCTTTTGATCCTCAATGAGGATCAACGCTCCAAGGATTATGGGGAGATCCTCGACCGTTTCCGCCCGGGCCATGCCGACTATACCTATCAGCAAAAATACGGGATCCGGGATTACCGGGGCGGTGGCCGGTCGTCGGCCCGGGAAACCGCGATCCGGGTGGCGGCCGGTGCCATCGCCAAAAAATGGCTGGCAGGGCAGGGGGTTTGTGTGCGCGGCTACCTGTCCCGGCTCGGCTCGTTCCGGACATCCCCCCCGGAGACCCTTCCCGCCGGATGGGACGAGGTGGCCCGCAATCCTTTTTTCTTTCCCGATGCGGGCCAGGTATCGGCCCTGGAAGATTACATGGATGCCTTGCGCAAATCCGGGGATTCAATCGGTGCCGAGGTCACGGTGATCGCCGAGGGGGTACCGCCAGGCCTGGGGGAACCGGTGTTTGACCGGCTCGATGCCGAGATCGCCCACGCCCTGATGAGCATCAACGCCGTCAAGGGGGTGGAGATCGGCGCGGGTTTTGGTTGTGTCGAGCAGCGAGGTAGCGAACATCGCGACGAGATGACCCCGGCCGGTTTTTTGAGCAATCACGCCGGCGGCATTCTGGGTGGCATTTCCAGTGGCCAGGCCATCGTCGCGCGCATTGCCCTAAAACCCACCTCCAGTCTCCGTCTACCGGGGCGGACGGTGAATCTTCAAGGCCAGCCGGTGGAAGTTATCACCAAGGGCCGCCATGACCCCTGCGTGGGCATTCGCGCCACCCCGATCGCCGAGGCGATGATGGCCATTGTGCTGATGGATCACTGGCTGCGCCAGCGTGCCCAGAACGCCGGGGTATCCTCTACCACACCGGTGATTCCTGGCATCGTGCGGCCATGACGCCGCCGGCATGGGCTTCCTCCCGTGCCGGGCCTTTGCCCTATTGGCGTCTGTCGGCCTTTTATGGACTGTATTTTGCGTCACTGGGGGTGTTGGTGCCCTACTGGGGGCCGTTTCTCGACGCCCAAGGCTTCGATGCTCTGGCGATTGGCCAGCTCACAGCCATCCCGATGGCGACCAAATGTGTCGCGCCCTACCTTTGGGGATGGCTGGGCGACCACCTGGGAAGCCGTATGCCAATCGCACGTCTCGCTAGCTTCCTGTCGGCGCTGGCCTTTCTGACGGTCTTCCAGGCCAAGGGGTTTTGGCCCCTGGCAGTCGTCATGGTGGGGTTTAGCTTCTTCTGGAACGCCTCTCTGCCACAAGTCGAGGTGGTGACCTTCAACCATCTGGGAGCCAACGGCCATCGCTACACCCAAATCCGGGTGTGGGGCTCGGTGGGTTTTATAGTGACTGTCCTGCTGCTTGGCCGCTTGCTCGAACAATTTGGCACCCTGGCGACCCCGGTGGCGATGATGGTGCTATTGCTCGGCATTGGAATCGCCACCCTGGCCGTGCCGGAAGGGCCGGATTGTCCCGCAGATCCCGGTCATCCCACCTCTCTGCGACGGGTACTGGGCACGCCCGAGGTGTGGGCCTTCCTGGTCGCCTGTTTTCTCATGCAGGTGGGACACGGGGCCTATTACGCCTTCTATTCGATCTATCTTCAGGATCACGGCTATTCACCGAGCCAGGTGGGGGGCTTGTGGGCGCTGGGTGTCATCGCGGAAGTCGGGCTGTTTCTGGTCATGGGGCCGTTGATTCAGCGTTTCGGGGCACCCCGGATCTTCCGCTGGAGCCTGATGGCCGCCGTGGTGCGCTGGCTGGTGATCGGCGCGCTGCCTGATTGTCCGGGGTGTCTGATCGGCGCACAGATCCTCCACGCCGCCACCTTCGGGGGGTTTCACGCCTCTGCGATCCAGCGGATCAATGGCTATTTTCCGGGCCGTTTCCGGGGTCGAGGCCAGGCTCTTTACACGAGTGCAAGCTATGGTGCCGGCGGTGGCATCGGGAGCTTGGCGGCAGGTGCCTTGTGGGATCTCCAGGGGCCTTTTGTGACGTTTTACCTGGCCAGTCTGGTGACACTGGTGGGGCTGGCCTTTGCCTGGGTCGGGTCAAAAAAACCGCCGCTGGCCCGCTAGATAGCCGAGATCCTGGACTGTCGGCCCGTGGCGTGCTGTGGTCTAATGACCCGATGTTCACACCGCCGGAAATCTTCATCGGTCTGCGTTATACCCGTGCCCGGCGCGGGGATCGCTTCATCTCGTTTATCTCCCTGGCTTCCATGCTGGGCATCCTGCTCGGTGTCGTGGCGCTGATTGTAGTGCTTTCGGTGATGAATGGGTTTCACAAGGAGATCCGCGCCCGGATTCTCGGTATGGCCTCTCACGCCAGTCTCTCCGCCGCCTCCGGAGAGGGCCTGAAGGACTGGCGGGCACTCCGGGAACGGGTCGGGCGTCACCCCCATGTGGTGGGACAGGCACCCTATGTGGAAGGCCAGGCGATGCTGGTTAATGGCGGCAATGTCAGCGGTGCCCTGCTGCGCGGTATTTTGCCCGGCGATGAGGGCCAGGTCTCGGAGGTCGTGAATGCCATCAAGAGTGGTGCCCTGGTGGACTTAAAACCTGGCGAGTTTGGGATCATTCTGGGCCGGGAACTGGCCCTGGTGCTGGGCACCCATGTCGGGGATCGCGTCACGGTGGTGACCCCGGAGGTCAATGTCACCCCGGCGGGCATGGTGCCCCGGCTCAAGCGCTTTACCGTCGTCGGGATCTTCGAGGTCGGGATGGGCGAGTACGACCGCGGCGTGGCGCTGCTGCATCTTCAGGACGCTGCGACCCTGTTGCGCCTCGGTGACGCCATCACCGGTGTGCGGCTCAAACTCGACGACCTCTGGCTGGCTCCCCAGGTGTCCCGGGAGATCGCGCAAGCACTGTCCAGCGAATTTGGGGCGCTCTACCGGGTCACCGACTGGAGCCAGCAACACCGTAATTTCTTTAGCGCGCTCAAGGTCGAGAAACGCATGATGTCGATCATCCTGTTTTTGATCGTAGCCGTGGCCGCCTTCAATATCGTCTCCACCCTGGTGATGGTGGTCACCGACAAACAGGCCGACATCGCCATTCTGCGCACCCTGGGGTTGTCGCCCCGCAGGGTCATGGCGATCTTCGTCGTGCAGGGCACCACACTGGGACTGGTGGGCACACTGGCCGGCATGATCGGCGGCGTGCTGCTGTCCTGGAATATCGAAACCCTCGTAGCCATGATCGAGGGCGGGTTCGGGGTGCATTTCCTCGACCCCAGCATCTACTACATCAGCCAGTTGCCGTCGGAGTTGCGCTGGTCGGATGTCTTCACCATCGGCGGCGGGGCTTTTTTAATGACCCTGTTGGCCACGCTCTACCCGGCCTGGCGGGCCGCCCATGTCCAGCCGGCCGAGGCCCTGCGGTATGAGTGAAGTGAGTGAAGGCGTGGTGCTGGAGGCCTGCGGACTGGTACGCACCTTCACCCAGGGTAGCGATACCGTCGAGGTGCTGCGCGGGGTAAATTTTCAGGTGGCCCAGGGCGAAAGGGTGGCCATCATCGGTGCCTCGGGATCCGGCAAGAGTACCCTGTTGCACTGTCTGGGCGGACTGGATAACCCTCAAGCCGGTCAGGTCTGGGTGCAGGGCCGGGATCTGCTGGCCCTGGGGGAGGCGGAACGGGGACGAATGCGTAACCGGACACTGGGCTTTGTGTACCAGTTTCACCATCTGCTCCCCGAGTTTTCGGCGCTCGAAAACGTTGCCATGCCACTCCTGATCGCCGGGCGCGGAGCCACCGAGGCGGCATCGCGGGCGGCCCGGATGCTCGATCAGGTGGGTCTTTCCCATCGCCTCCGGCATCGTCCCGGTGCCCTGTCGGGGGGCGAACGCCAGCGTGCGGCCCTGGCCCGGGCTCTGGTCACGGAACCCGCCTGTGTGTTGGCCGATGAACCCACCGGCAACCTCGACCGGCGCACCGCCGGGCAAATCCATGAACTCATCCTGTCCCTCAACCGGGAGGCCCGGGTGAGTTTTGTCATCGTCACCCACGATGCCCATCTCGCCGCCAGTATGGATCATTGCTGGCAACTCGAAGACGGGCGGCTTCAGACGGTTTGATCTCGCCAGTCGATGGGCGTGGGACTCTCTCGCCCCATCGCAACCGTACCCTTAGGTGCCGCAATAGGGTCGGGTCAAGGCTATCTGGCCATAACACCAGATATCGGGGTCGCAGACCGTCCCATGAAAAGGCGAGGATCACCAGGGGACGCGACACCAGGGCGTGCCGTAAACGTGTCGGCTGTGAGGAGGAATGACCACCGCACTGGAGAAACCAGGTGCTGTCGTCGCGCCACTCGGCACGGCGAATCGAGGTGCGGGCCTGCATGAGCCAGTCCCGGCGAAGTCCATGCCAATAGCTTACCCCGAGAGCCAGCAGTGCCATCGCGACAACCATCCCGGATCCCGCCGCCAGCAAAGGGGCGAGCGCCAGAACACCCAGGCCATGCACCAACCGCAGCCAGACAAGCCCGGTACGCGAGGGACGAGGTTGCAAAATCAGCGTGCCGCCCAGCATCATCCTGTCACCACTCGCCGGTTAACGGCCCAAGAACCCAAGGCTCATTTGGGTTTTGAGGGCATGTTGTTGACGAAGGACGGGTTTTATGAAAGCAGAGGGGGGGTGTGGTATATTCTGGCCATGGGCATTTTTGATGTGATTCATGTCCACGGCACAACCCACGTTTGACGATGTATGGCGGATGTTTCAGGAGACTGGCCGACAGTTTCAGGAAACCAAGCGCGCTTGCGGGAAACTTTAGCTCTAGATCGAGCGGCCTGGGTCAATCCCTGGCCAATCCGAGAGAATTATTTTCATGAAGAGAAAAAATTTATTTGTTGACTCTATAAAACGCGGCGAGAAGCGGATGATGCGGCCGGCGGTTCAGGTTGGTAACCCTGGGTTGGCTTATCAAGCCTGTAGGCAAGACCCAGTCAGCCTTTATAACCTGTCCCTAGTCGTAGTGTAGTGTGATTCACAGCGGGCTAATTTACAACCCCCAGGATCCTGAGACGTACCCTTGACATTCTTTTACACACCCGCACAGGACAGTGATGGCCACCGCCTTCAGTACGCTCTATGCTTTCTCCAACTGGTCACCGGGATCCCGCTACCCGGCTCCGGTTATTCAACCCATCGGTTAACCCCATCAACCCATTTCCCGGAGATTTTTATGAAGACGTTTGCTGCTCTGATGACTACCCTGGCCTTCCTGTTGGGTGCCAGTTTTTCCGTTCAAGCCGCTGCCGATGTTAAGGCCACCTGCGAGAAACAAGCCACCGAGAAGAAAGTGGCCGCTGGCGACAAAGACAAATTCATGAAGGAATGTATGGAAAAAGCCAGCAAGGCCGCCAAGTAAGGTCTTTCTGACCGAATCTCGACGTTCCCTGCTTCGGCCCCGCATCGCGGGGCCGTTTATTTTTGGTTCCTGGAAACATTCAACTCATGCCCCGGTTCGGGCAGCGATTTCTAGCCCGCTGGCATTTGCCGCCCTCCCGGATGCGATCCCGCACGCCGTTGCTTCTCCTGCTGGCGATGTTGCTGGCGGTACTGGCCATCTCCGGGTTTACCTTCCGGTTGCTGGAAGGCGAACGGCGGGGTCTCGAGGCTCTGGTTCGCATGCGTCTCGACGCCGCCGGGGCGTTTTTGGTTCATCGCCTCGAACAGGCCTTGCTCAATGCTATTCAGATCCCCTTTCTGAATCTCAAAAACATTCCCTTGAGTTCCGTGGAACGTGATCGGGTACGCGGGCTGCGCTCCAGTTTCCCGGAGGTGGAGCGGGTTCTGTACATGAGTGCCGATCTCCAGCTTGCCGATAGCTTTCCCAAACCCCAGTCTCCGGAAGATCAGGAAACCAATGCCTGGCTGGCGCAACGGGTCGAGATGGAAGGTGCCGCACCGCCGCCCAAGCGCTTTGCCCCACGCACCTTCCTGGAAACCGTCAATAGCCAGCCGGCGTTGATCGCCTTTCAACCCATCGCCGAGGCCGATCAGAACCTGGGCTGGTTGCTGATAGAATTTGGTATCGAGGCCTTGCGGGCCCGTCATGTGGCCCCGCTCCTGACCCAGTTCAATCACGACGAACAGGGTCTGGTTCAACTCCTGGAGGCGGATGCCGAGTGGGATGGCGACGGGGCTCGCTGGCCTATCACCCGCTTTTTGCCCGGCTGGCAGTTGGTCTTTCATCCCGATCCCGGGGTCTCCGAAAAACGTCTGAAAGAAGAACGACGGCTGGTGCTGGGATTGTCGGCGGCGGTAGTCACCGCCATCATCATGGCCACCTTCTCGGTGTGGTGGGAAATCCGTCGCGACCATGCCCTGGTCGAACTGCGCAACCGTTTTGTCGCCAATGTCTCCCACGAACTCAAAACACCGCTGGCCTTGATTCGCATGTATGCCGAGACCCTGTATCTCGACCGGCTCCGGGACGAAAACCGCCGACGCGATTATCACCGCACCATTCTGCGCGAGGCTGAAAGACTGACCCAGATGATCGACTCGGTTCTGGACTTTGCCCGGCTCAGCCAGGGTATCCCGGTCTATCAGCTCACGGATAGGGATCTTCGCACCACGGTGGCCACTGTAGCTGAGGATTACCGGGAACCCATGGAAGTTCGGGGCATGGAACTTCTGACGGATCTCCCCGAGACCCTCCGTCCGGTGGCCCACGACCGCCGGGGGGTGACCCAGATCCTGGTCAATCTCCTCGACAACGCCGCGAAATACGCCGCCGAGGGCGGCCAGGTGCGAGTCGAGGTGCGGGGCGACGAGGACTGGGTGGAACTCCGGGTCATCGACTGCGGCCCTGGCATTCCCAGCCAGGATCGCAGCCGGGTTCGTCAAGCCTTTCATCGGGGCGCACTGGCGAGTGCCAACGGTGGCAGCGGTTTGGGTCTGGCCCTGGTGGAGCAAATCACCGAGGCCCACCACGCCCATTTTATCCTGGATACCCCCAAGGATGGTGTTGGCGTCTGTGCCACCGTCGTTTTTCCTACCTGCAAAGCCTTGCCATGACCATGACCGTTTCAAGCGTTCCGACCATTCCCACCATCCTGATTGTGGAAGACGACCCCGCCATGCAGATCGGACTCCGCGACAACCTCGAACTGGAAGGCTACCGGGTGCTGGTGGCGGGCACCCTGCGCGCCGGCCGCGAGGCGGTTCGTCAGGATCGACCCGATATTCTGCTGCTGGATCTCATGTTGCCGGATGGCGACGGCCTGAGCCTGTGTCGCCAACTGCGCGCCGATGGTTTTGTGCAGCCCATCCTGATGCTGACCGCCCGGGGCGAGGAACTCGATCGGTTGCTAGGCTTCGAGGTCGGTGCCGATGACTATATCGTCAAGCCTTTTAGTCTCCGCGAGTTGCTGGCCCGGGTACGGGCCCACCTGCGCCGCCGTCCCTCGCCCGCTGCCGCCGAGGGCCCCGCCGAGGTGGGAGAGGCCGTTGCCGATTTTCGCCGTCATCAGCTATCCCGTGAGGGTCAGCTCCTGGAAGTCAGCGCCAAGGAAATGGAGTTGCTGCGCTATTTGGTCGGCCACCGTGGTCAAGTCGTGTCCCGGGATGAGTTGCTGTCCGAGGTCTGGGGCTATCGTGCCGAGATCACCACCCGTACCGTGGATAATTTTATTGTGCGGTTGCGCAAGAAAATCGAGGCCAACCCCGCCGAACCCGTCTGTCTTGTGACTGTCCATGGCAAGGGCTACAAGCTGCTGGAACAATAGATATTATCGGAAACTCCGTAGGTTTTGGCCGGCGAAGGAGGCCCAACCTACTCTTGCTCCTTAAAGCTACTGACCGGATATGGCGAATTCCATGGAGAAAAAACCCCTCCCCTTTGGGAGGGGCGGGGGATCCAAACTACCCATCGAGCTGGCGAACAGATGTTAAACATATTATTTTTATATATAAATATCCTGTAGTTATGATATTTTGTCGCTCGCCTGGCAAAGACGATAAACGCTATTTATAACTGAGTTGCAAAAAACTGTCTGGCCAGAGTGGGGGCGAATCCGTATTTTTGCGGCACCGTTATTCCGGCCGGAGGCCGCCCCCCCGATCCCCGCCCCCTTAAACCAGCCGCCGGAAAGCAGATCAGTAATTGCTAGTGAACCGAGGAGATTCGACAATGCCAACTTTTGTGCGTACTGACAAGTGCGACGGCTGCAAGGGCGGTGATAAAACCGCCTGCATGTATATTTGCCCCCACGACCTTATGAAGCTGGATAAGGACGGCTCCGAGACCGGACACGCGATGCGCGCCTTCAATCAAGAGCCGGAACAATGCTGGGAGTGTTATTCCTGCGTGAAAATCTGTCCGCAGCAGGCTATCGAATGCCGTCACTATGCCGACATCGTGCCGTTGGGTGGTTCCGTGCAGCCAGTTCGTGGCTCCGATTCCATCCTGTGGACTATCAAGTTCCGCAATGGCACCATGAAGCGCTTTAAGTTCCCCATCCGAACCACCCCGGAAGGTTCCATTGACCCCTACGGCGGCAAGCCCACCGCCAAAATGGCCAATATCACCCAGTCCGGTTTCTTTACCGGTACCGAGAATGGCGGCACGATGGGCGGCTACCGCCCCGGCAATCCCGCCGAACTGATCCGCAAGTAATCTGAATTTCCGACAACTTGTTTTGACAACAGATAAAAGGTAATTGCAATGGCTGGTGAATTTGGCAATCCCGAAATCATCCAAGAGGAAGTCGATATCCTCTTGATTGGTGGTGGCATGGCGTGTTCCGGTGCCGCTTACGAAATCATGCGTTGGGCCGATGCCGCAAAGGCTGAGCATGGCATCGATCTCAAGATCAAACTGGTGGACAAGGCCGCAATGGATCGCTCCGGCGCGGTCGCGCAAGGTCTTTCCGCCATCAACACCTATATTGGCACCGAGCAGGATCCGGCGGACTATGCCCGGATGGTCTCCAACGACCTGATGGGAATCACCCGCGACGACCTGGCCTATGACCTCGGCCGCCATGTGGACGATTCCGTCCACCTGTTCGAGGAATGGGGTCTCCCGATCTGGAAAACCGACGCCGACGGCGTGCGCCACGATGGTGCCGAATCCCTCAAGGAAGGGTTGCCGGCTCTGAAGGACGGCGGCAAGCCAGTGCGTTCCGGCAAATGGCAGATTATGATCAATGGCGAATCCTACAAGTGGATCGTCGCCGAGGCCGCCAAAAAGGCCATTGGTTCTGATCGCATCCAGGAGCGGATCTTCATCGTCAAGTTGGTGAACGACAAGAACGACCCGCAGCGGGTGGCTGGTGCCGTGGGTTTCTCGGTTCGCGAACACCAGCTGTTCGTTTACAAGTTCAAGGCCTGCCTGCTGGCCGCAGGTGGTTGCGTCAACATCTTCCGGCCCCGCTCCGTCGGCGAGGGCACAGGCCGCGCCTGGTATCCGGTATGGAACTCTGGCTCGACTTATGCGATGGCCGCCGAGGCCGGTGCCGAGATGACCATGATGGAAAATCGCTTCGTGCCCGCCCGCTTCAAGGACGGTTACGGCCCAGTCGGTGCCTGGTTCCTGCTCTTCAAGTCTCAGGCCACCAATGCCTTTGGCGAAGTTTACATGGTCAAGAACAAGGCCTTGCTGGACGACTATCCGCCCTATGGCCAGGCCGCCGTGCCCGCCTCCTGTCTGCGTAACCACCTGATGCTGAAAGAGATGCAGGAAGGCCGCGGACCCATCTACATGGATACCGTGGCAGCACTGGCCAAACTCCGCGAAACCCTGACCCCGAAAGAGGTCAAGCACCTCGAAGCTGAAGCTTGGGAAGACTTCCTGGATATGTGTATCGGCCAATGTGGTATCTGGGTCGGCGAGAACATCGAGCCGGAGAAGAAAAACTCCGAGTTGATGCCCACCGAGCCCTACCTGCTGGGTTCACATTCCGGTTGCTGCGGTATTTGGGTTTCTGGCCCGACCGATGTGGGTGCCCCCACCGACGAGGCCATGCCGGGCGTTCCAGCCCATCTCCCCAAAGGTTGGAACTGGGGCTATCGCTCCATGACGACCATCAAGGGGCTGTTCACCGCTGGTGACGGCGTGGGTGCCTCCGGGCACAAGTTCTCCTCCGGTTCCCATGCCGAGGGCCGGCTCTGCGCCAAAGCGATGGTCAAGTTCTGTATCGACAACAAGGACTGGAAGCCGGAACTCGACACCGATCCCGCCACCTTGGCAGAAGAGATCTACAAGCCGGTTCGCAACTTCCTGACCCATAAGAACTACAGTACGGCGATCGATGTGAATCCGCACTACATCACCCCGAAGATGTTGCAGTTCCGTCTCCAGAAGATCATGGACGAGTATGTGGCGGGTGTCGCGACCTACTACAAGACCAACGCCCACATGCTCAAGGTGGCCGAAGAGAAGCTGGAGATGCTCAAGGAAGACGCCCAAAAGATGCGCGCCAAGGATCTTCACGAGCTGCTCCGGGCTTGGGAGAACTATCATCGCATCCTCACCGCCGAGGCTCACATGAAGCACATCCAGTTCCGTGAAGAGAGCCGTTATCCGGGTTTCTACTACCGGATGGACAAGAACTTCGTGGACGAGGCAAACTGGAAGTGTTTCGTCAACTCGGTGTACGACAAGAAAACCCAAGCCTGGACTTGCTTCAAGCGCGCCCATGTGGATTTGGTTGACAAGTCGAAGTTGTTCAAGGCCGCCAGCCACTAAGCGGTTCACCTAGATAAGGCCGAACGCCACGCAAGGCGTTCGGCCTTTTTTGTTTTATTTTATTTTATTTCCATTCCCTGGAGACCCTCATGTCTTCCCTGGATCTCGGTGAGTCGCCCTTCCCGGGCAGTCCTGTCATCCCTGCCATGCACGACGGTGACAGGGTTATCGCCTTTCGCTGCTACAAGGGTATCTCCTGTTTCAATGCCTGTTGTCAATCCATCGATATCACCCTGACTCCCTACGACATCCTGCGTCTGAGTCGCCACCTAGGGCTCTCCACCACGGATTTCCTGCGCGATCACACAGTCCCCTTCGAGATGGAGAAGGACGGCATTGCCGGGGTGAAATTCCGCCCTCGCGAGAATTCCAGCGCCTGCCAATTCGTCACCGACGAAGGCTGTCAGATCTACGAAAATCGACCCACCGCCTGTCGCTATTATCCAGTGGCGCTGCTGGCCCTGCGCCGCCAGGACGAATACCAGGATCGTCAGGCTTACGCCCTGGTGAAAGAACCGCATTGCCGGGGTCATGAAGAGCCTCGGGAATTGACCATCGACGCCTATCGTGCCGAGCAGGATGTGGTTTTTTACGATGACCTCAACCGCGAATGGAATCAGATGATCCTCAAAAAGAAATCACTGGGCCCCACGGTCGGTGCGCCTTCCTTGAAAAGCCGTCAACTCTTCTTCATGGTGTCTTACGATCTCGACACCTTCCGCCGTTTCGTACTTTCCGACAATTTTCAGGGGAACTATGTTCTGGAGGAAACGCTCATACAAACACTCGCCACCGATGACATCGCGCTGATGCGCTTTGGCTTTCGTCTGCTACGTCAGGTCTTGTTTGGCGAGCAAACCCTCCCGGAACAACCCGGTGCGTGGGAAAAACGTACCCTGCAACGCCAGCCTCTCTGGGAAGCACAACGCGAAGCCGAGATCGCCAGATTACGCGAGTCCCGTGAATCTCAAGGCAGTCGATAGGTTTTTTTAGCCCATATCCACATCACAAGGCTCGAGCGAGGCCATTGGCCAGCGTGCGCGAACCTCAAATGCCAACCCCGCTCGCTGCCCCGCTCGCAACCGGCAACAGCCTGCAAAGGCAATCATGGCACCATTGTCAGTACAAAATACGGGCTGCGGGTACAGTACCTGCACCGATTGATCTTTAGCCATGAGATCCAGAGATTCACGCAGTCTTTGGTTGGCACTCACCCCGCCGGCCACCACCAAGGTGGCTACCCCGGTCTCTTGAAGGGCGCGCCGGCATTTTAGGGTTAAGGTTTCCACCACGGCCTCTTCAAAGGCCCTCGCGATATCGGCACGAACCTGCCGCATGGCCGGATCTTCTGGCAATAGCGGTTGGGAGTGGGTCTGAAAGGTGATCCGGGCATGTGTTTTAAGACCGCTAAAACTAAAATCGAGACCGGGTCGGTGGGTCATGGGCCTGGGAAAATAAAATCGCCCCGGATCACCCTGTTCCGCCAATCGCGCCAAGGCCGGCCCGCCAGGATAGGAGAGACCCAGCAGCTTGGCGGTTTTATCAAAGGCTTCTCCGGCGGCATCATCTAGCGACTCCCCCAACACCCGATAGATCCCTATGCCTTGCACCTCGATGAGTTGGGTATGCCCCCCAGATACCAATAACGCCACAAAGGGCAATGATGGAAGGCGAGTCTCCAGCAAGGGCGCCAGCAAATGACCTTCCATGTGATGGATTGCGATGGCGGGGATATTCAACGCCCAAGCCAGGCTATGGCCTATGGCGGCACCCACGAGCAGCGCCCCCATCAGGCCCGGCCCGGCGGTATAGGCCACGCCCTGGAGGTCTGGCAGCCCGAGGCCCGCCTCGGCAAGAACCCGGCGAATCAGCGGCAGCGTCTTGCGAATATGATCGCGAGAGGCCAGTTCCGGCACCACACCGCCATATTCGGCATGCAAGGCTATTTGACTGTAAACTTGATGAGCCAACAGCCCCCGTTCACTACAATAGACAGCTATCCCCGTCTCATCGCACGAGGTTTCGATACCCAGAACGCGCATGGCTAGCGACTCAAACACAGCCCACCATTCCGATCAATGTCTACCGTACCCACGATGGGCAGATGGCGATTCCGGGTTCGCGGCAGGATCGGTAGGCATAAAAAAATCCAGTCTCCCTTTATAGAGGGAATCGGTGGTGTGGTAGGGGGGCGTGGCATTGGGTCTCACATCCCTTCCTTGAGGTGCCTCTTTCTGGCGGCTGTATTCACTGTACCCCATCATTGGCGTTTCTTTCGCTGCCTGCCATGACGGATCCCTTTCCCCCTGGGTTGGGCGACCCGGCAACTCCCCGGGTATTTCCAGCCATCCGCCATTGACAGATTCCCCACGCACCTCAAAACCGTAACGGCGATTTTCCTCCATGGTATCGTCCCCTCGGCCTTGCCAGGGCCGGAAGCGATAGCCTCTCCATCGCTCTTCTCCTCGATCAGCACGACCCGCAGGCAACATCACCGTGCTACGACGCCACTGAGGAAAATCCGCATAACCAGGAGTCTCCCAATCAGCGGATCGAAAAACCCGATCCGGCAGGGATACCGCCGATGGAAAAGGCCGATGCTGGCCATCCGCATGAGCAGATCGTCTGGCACGCCGATCATTCGATGAGCCTTCCGTGACTTCGCTCATGGGCGCTTGTAAGTAGGCATCTCGGGCATCAGTCCGAGTCATCTTGCCCATATTATCCCCTTGATCGACGGGCCTCCAACGATAACCCTCAACGTAAGACAAGACATCGGCATGATTTCCATCGGTAGATCGTCTGGTGTCGAGGGGCACAGAAACCCTGTGCGGTCTATCAGTCTGTTCGACACACCCCCTGTCCGCCACATGCTGACCGCTATCACACCCTGCCAAGGTGACCAGGCCAAACACCACCCATCCCACGAACGTCACAAATCTCATTCTGCGTTAGTTTCTCTTGCCTAAAAAAACCTCACGATCAATTGATGCCATACCGGATGATAAAATGTTTCACAAAGTTGTTTCACGTTAAAAATTTTGGATTAACGGGAAATAGGGGATGCCATGCCCTGAGGTAATGGAACCTTGACATAGCCCGTCGGCACCGCAAAGAGGCTGGCCGATTGAGGGCCTTCCTGAAGGTTTTTAATCTCGGTCACTATACCACCCGACAGCTCCTGCTTGACGCTAAATTTCAGGATCGGATCGATCCATTGCAGCATTTTGATGACGGGTTGTTCGGGCCGTAGGGCGGTCACTTCCCATTTTTCGACAGTCCTGCCATTGAGTTTTTCGGTACCCAGGAAACGCATTTCCATTTTGTCCCCTCTTGAGGATTCCCGGCGCAAAGAGGTTCCCCGTTCAACGTCAAGCCACTCATACGCAGTCACCGTCTTGCCCTGAACAGGGATCTGAATCTCCCATTTGATGGCCTTTCGATCCGAAACCAACTCTTCTCCCAACCGCTTGCACGTTGCCCCGGACAATCCCACGCAGGGATCCTTTCCAGGCGTTTGCTGCATCGACTCCAACGGCCCTTCTGACTTGATTTCCATATAATTCTTGGCTCATATTGGGTTTTGAGGACACGACGCCACCGGAGCCTAAAAACCGGAC
>JBAXSA010000040.1:0-14148 GCA_037130945.1 Pseudomonadota bacterium
GCAGTGGCGGAACCCAAGGTGGCAGAGGCGATGGACTTGGAAGACGAGGTGCTGGAGGAGCTTCAGGATTTGGAGCGGGAGGTGGCACAAGCTCAGGCCGAGAAGGAACAGGCTCAGGCCGAGAAAGAACAGGCTCAGGCCGAGAAAAAACAGGCTCAGGCGGATAGGAAACAAGCGGAAAAACGGGCCGAGCGGGAGTGTGCCGAGAAAGAGCAGGCACGGGCCGGTCAGGTGCAAGCGGAAGAACAGGCCGAGCGGGAACGGTTAGAGAAGGAACGGCTGCTGGCCCTGCTGAAACAGGCGGGTATCGCGCCTTGAGTTCGTTACCGAGATGCTGGCTGGACAGGGGTTGGTTCGCTTCTCGCACCTTGTGCCGCTAAGCGAATGTGGCATATGTGTCAGTAGTTGATTCTACAGATTGTCGCGTCTTAATCGGGTAGTTGAATCAGCGGCGTGGCCACCGTGGTAAACCAGAGGGTCACCCGGGTGCCGGCACCAGCTTCACTATCGAGCGTGACCTCGCCACCCTGTAGTTCGACGATCTCCTTGACGATGCTCATGCCGAGCCCGGTGCCGGGGATACTCCCCGAGAAGTCGGCACGGTAGAAGCGTTCAAAAACCCGGGCCAGTTGTGGCGGCGTCATGCCGATGCCCTGGTCAGCGATGCGGATGCCGATGCGTGGCGGGCTGTCGATGAAATCGACGGTTACCGCGCCGCCTGCGGGAGAATACTTGTAGGCGTTGGAGAGTACGTTGCTCACCGCCTGGGTCAGCTTGGTGCGATCACCCTGTATCCAGAAGGCGTCATCCAGGGTTGGCTCGGTGGGCGTCGATCGACCCACGGGCACCTTGAAATGGGTGATGATCTCGCGCACCAGGGCGCACACGTCGAGGCGTTTCATCTGAAAATCCTTCCCGCCTCGGGCCTCGATGCGCGACAGGTCGAGCAGTTCGTTGATGATGGAGACAATGAGTTCCGAGTTGTTGAAGATAATCCCGAGGAACTCCCGCCGCGTCTCCTCATCGAGATCCTGGGTGAGCAACAGTTCGGTAAAGCCGTAGATGCTGGACATCGGGGTACGCAGTTCATGTGCGGCGGTGGAGAGGAATTCGTTTTTCATCCGATCCACCTCGCTGGTGTGGGTGACATCCCGAAAATACAGGATCTCCGAGACCACATCGCCCTCGCCCAAGCGCAGCGCGACCTCGAGGATGGGGTTGCCGGGCCGCCGCAGTTCGATCTGTGTCTTGCCTTGTCCACCGGCTTTGCACAGAATTTTAAGCGTTTCTTCGCCAGCCACGCAGTGCGCGGCCATCTGGTCGAGAAAGGCGTCAATGGCGAGCCCTTTCACGGTCTCGCCCTCCAATCCGGTGATCTTCCAGAACGCCGGGCTGATGTAGCGGGCACAATGATCCGGCCCAAAGGTCACAAAACCATCCGGACTCAGCGCAAAGATGGCTTCCAGTTGCTCGGTGCGTTCCTTCAGATGGATCTCCACGGCCTCGCGGCGCTGGATCTCCTCGGCCATTTCGCTGTTGCGGATCTCGACCCGCAACCGTTCCCGTTCGGAGGCTGCCATCGCCTCCTGCAGGCGTTCCGTCCGCTGGCGCAAGCGGTCGAGCCGGAAGGTGATGAACAGCATGAGCAGAGGCACCACTGCGGCCACCCACAACAGGCTCGCCGAGACAATATGCCCATAGGCCCGCTCATGCGGCACCAGGGTGACCAGTTTTAATGCGACGCCGGGCACCGGACTCGTGAGCGCCACCGTCCCGTCTGCCGCCTCCACCGGCGTGACAAGGTTTAGTGGTAGCCGTGTCAGCCATTTGATCAAAGGGGCATCGGTCACCTGTTTTGGCAGAACCTGGCTATTGGCCGTCAGCAACAGCTCGTGGTAGCCGGCGGTGGATTCCGGCGGCAGCAAGTTGCGATACAGCACGGCAATCGGCGTGGCCACCGCCACTAGCCCTTCGACCCGATCCCTGAAGTCCACCTGGGCCACTGCCAACACCTGGCCCTTGTCCGGGTTGATCGATAACACCACTTTTTCATCCAGGTGCCTGGGCAAATCTGACGATGCCGGGGCCAATGCCGTGTCGGCTAAAACTTCGCCAGTTTCCTGGTAATAGACGATCCTTGGCTGGCCAGTACCCCAACGCTGGCCATCCCGCCGGGAATGCTCGGCAAAATGCTCCTCGATCATCTTCAAGGAGTAATTCAGCCCATAGCGAGGCGACATGCCGAGATCACGATTGGTGAGATAGGTACGAATTTCCTGGATGTCGGCATAGCCCAGGGCGTTGTTGCGCAATTCGGCTACCAGGTCGCCCAGTGCCACGGCCCGGCGCTTGCTGTCGGCGACGAGAAATTCGTTGGCGTCCTGTTTCATCTGCCGCCAGGCACTGATCGAATAGGTGAGAAGCGCCGCCGAATAGAGACTGAAGGCCGCCGCCATGAGGAGCGGCCACCTCGCAAAGAGCCAGGCCCATCGTGATGGCAGCGTGAAACGCACGGGGGTTACGGATTTTTCTTGGCAAAGAAGTCTGGAAAATAGTGCTGGATGCCGGGGTAATATTTCCGTACAAGCTGGTCGTAGGTACCCTCGGCGCGAATTTTGCGCAGGTACTCGTTGAAGGCATCGCGCAGCACCGGCGAGGATTTCGGGAAGGCTGCGGCCAGGGTCTGCTCCTCGGAAATCGGCCCGATCACCTTGATGCGCCCCGCCCATTTTTGCAGGTCGAGTACGGCATCCGGCACGTCGAGCAGGGTTAGCTCAGCTTCGCCGTTCAGCAACGCCGGCACCATTTCGTTGAGATTGCTGCTTTTTGAATAGGCCCGCAGATCAATCCCGCTGCCCTTGAGACCATAGTTGGCCGGATCGAGGCAGGTTCGCTCCATCACCAGCAGGCTCTTTTGGCCAATGAGGCTCTTGGTTTCCAGGATGTCGCGGCCGAGATCGGCGCTTCCCCTGATCGGTTTATCGGACGACTCGGCCCGCGCCACCAGCAACACCTGGGAGGGAAAGGTCGGCTCGGAATACAGCAGCACCTTGGCGCGCCAGGGCAGAACGGTAAAGCCGGTGGCGATCAGATCCCCCTTCACCGGATGATCGCCAACCAGCGTGACCTCGTCGCCCTTGCGTACCACCTCCCGGCCCAGCAGGTCGCGGATTACATTGTAGAAATCCGAATAGACCAGGGTGTATTTTACGCCAATATGGCGTGCGAAACCCTTGACCAGATCGACATCGAAACCATCGCCGGCACCGGTGACGAAATGGGCGTAGCGAATCCCGAGATGACGGATCTCGCCACGGGTCTGGATGTCCTTGAGGTCATCGGCCAGTGCTGGCAAAAGACCCAGGCAGGCCAGACAGATGGTCAGTGTCCGGCAAAGGTTCAAGCGTGTTGGCATGGTTTTTCTCCTGATGGATGATGGATGATGGATGAAAACCGGATGTTTTTTAGCGGACGCCGCCCAGTTCCAGGTGTTCGTTGATGATGTTGTACATGGCCTCGACCTGGCTCAACAGGGTTGCCATCAAGTCGCGACGGGTTTCTTCGTCGTAGGATTGCGTCAGTAGCAATTCGGCAAAACCATAGACGCTAGCGAGCGGTTCACGCAGTAACTCGGCAGCTTGTGATAGCCTGATCGCCCCTTCGCTTCCCACCGGGAGATCGCAGAGGTAATAGAGGGCGCGAAACTCGCCACCGGTCACCGCGATCCGGCGATGGACGAGTTCGCGCGCCCCCAGCCAGGCATCGAGCGTGGCCTCGCTCATCCCGAGTACCGTCACGTCCGTCAGGCCAGTGAGACGATTGAAGACCGGATTGACCGCGCACACGCTGCCCTCGCTGTCGATGGCCGCCATGCCCCAGGGGCTATACCGCCAGGCCGCCTCAAACCCGGCCGGGGACACCTCGTGTGAATTCATGGCAGGCCTGCCGGCAACAGCGCCTTCGTCAGGTGGCGGGCCAGGGCCAGCGGGCTGAAGGGCTTGATGAAATAGGCATCGGCACCCAGCGCGTGACCGAGTTCCTGATCGGACACCTGGGCGCAAGCCGTGACTAGAATGACATGGATGCCTGCCAGGCCAGTGTCGCGCTTGATACGCTCGCACAACTGAAAGCCATTGAGGGTGCCCGGCATCATGACATCGAGGATGACGCCATCCGGACGATTGGCCAGGATCCGCTCGAACGCGGTGTCGGCATTGCTGGCCTCCTCGATGACAAAATGACCCCGCAGGATGAGCGCGATCATCTTGCGGATGTTGGGCTGGTCATCGACGATCAGGATTTTTTTCATCAGGGTTTTTCCATCCTATAAATTTCTCTGGGAAACCCGGGGCTTTTAGGCACGTCTCAGTGTGGTATCAGGGATTCTTGCCGATGACGTTCAGGATCATCGACAAACCGGCTGGCAATCTCACAAAACTGATCCTGGATCGCCAGAAAGGCCTCGACGATGTCCGGATCAAAATGCACGCCCCGCCCCTCGGCAATGATGGTGGCCGCCTGTTCGTGGGTCATTGGCGGTTTGTAAACACGCCGGCTGATGAGGGCGTCGTACACGTCGGCGACGGCCATCAGGCGTGCCGAAATGGGGATGCGATCGCCGGCCAGTCCCTGGGGATACCCTTTGCCATCCCACCGCTCCTGGTGACTCAGGGTGATCTCCTTGGCGAAGGCGAGGAAGGGCACGCTGCGTCCCATCTGCCGCTCGGCCTGCTCGATAGCCTCCTTGCCGAGGGTGGTATGGGTCTTCATGACCGCGAACTCGGACGCGGTCAGGCGGCCGGGCTTCAGCAGGATGGCGTCGGGAATGCCAATCTTGCCGATGTCGTGCAACGGTGCCGATTTGTGGATGAGTTCGATGTTGGTGCGGGTCAGCAACAAAGAGAAACGCGGATGGCGATGTAGCTGTTGGGCCAGTACCCGCACATAGTGCTGGGTGCGGCGGATGTGATTGCCGGTTTCGTTGTCGCGGGTCTCCGCCAGCGAGGTCATGGCGAGGATCGTCACGTCCTGGATGAATTCGAGTTCCCTGGCGCGCTTGATGACCTCGTTGACGAGAAAGACGTTCTTGCCCTTGATGAAGTCGGTGTTGCGCTTGGTGCCGAGGTGGTTCCTGATGCGTGCGCGAAGAATCGGGCCGCTGATCGGCTTGGCGATGTAGTCGACGGCACCGATCATGAAACCGGCCTCCTCGTCGGCCTCGTCCTGCATCGCGGTGAGGAAGATCACCGGGATGTCGCGGGTCGCCGGATCGGCCTTGAGCCGGCGACAGACTTCATGGCCGTTGAGGCCCGGCATCAGGATGTCGAGCAAGATGAGATCCGGTCTCGGTTCGGTCGTGGCCAGGCACAGCCCCTTTTCGCCATCGATGGCGGCCTTGAGACGGTAGTCGTGTTTCAACAGTTCGTTGACAATGGTCAGGATGTCCGGGCTGTCGTCGATTACTAGCAGGGTCTGAATCGGTTCGTTGGCGAGGCTCATGTCAGGCACCCGGCGGATCGGACATGGGAATCCACAGGGTCACCCGCGTACCCAGTCCCGGCTCGCTGTCGATTGCCACCGTGCCGCCATGCAGTTCTATGATCTCCTTGACGATACTCATGCCAAGCCCGGTGCCGAGGATCTGCCCCGAGGCGTCGGCGCGATAAAAGCGCTCGCAGACCCTTTCAATTTGTTGCGGGGTCATGCCGATGCCCTGGTCGGTGACGCGGATGCCGATGCGTGGCGGGCTCTCGACGAGATCGAGGGTGACTTCACCGCCCGAGGGTGAATACTTGTAAGCATTGGAGAGTACGTTGCTCACCGCCTGCGTCAATTTTTGGCGATCGGCCCGCACCTGGCGGGTGCCATCGGACGTTGGCGCGGACAGTATCGGGCGTCCCGCCGGTGCCTTGAAATGGGCAACGATCTCGCGCAACAGGAGGGCCAGGTCGAGGCGCTCCAACTGAAAATCCTTGCCGCGCCGGGCCTCGATGCGCGACAGATCAAGGAGTTCGTTGATGATCGCGATGATGAGTTCCGAGTTGTGGAAAATGATCTCGAGCAATTCTCGCCGGGTCTCCTCGTCGAAATCCTGGGTCAGTAATATCTCGGTATAGCCATAGATACTGGCCATGGGGGTGCGCAGTTCATGGGCGGCGGTGGAGAGAAATTCGTTCTTGATCTGCTCCACCTCGGTTTCGTGAGTAATGTCCCGGAAATAGAGGATTTGCGAAACCGTCTCGGTTCGCGACAGCCTGAGTCCGGCTTCGAGGACGCGCTTGCCGGGACCGGCGATTTCGATCAACTCGCGGTGGCTACCGCCGATCATCTGCTCTCGTGCCCGTAGCGCCATCAGGTTGGGGAAGACCGCTCCGGGCAGGCAGGCTCGCGCCAGACGTGCTGCAAAAAGGGTCTCATTGAGCCCCATCACCTCGGCCTCATCCAATCCGGTCAGGTGCATGAAGGCGGGACTGACGAAGCGCACACACCCGGATCTGTCAAAGACGACGAAACCATCGGGGCTCAGGGCGAAGATGGCGTTGATCTGTTCGGTGCGCTCGTGTTCGCGGGCTTCCATGGCGCGCTGCTCGGTGATGTCGTAGTTGATGCCAGTCATGCGCACCGGCTGGCCTGCCGAATCCAGCTCAAGGCGGGCGTAGGCTTTGATGTTGCGGACTTCGCCGTTCTTCCAAACGATGCGGAAGTGGGTGTCGAAATCCTTTCCGCCAGCAATCGCCGCCTGCAATTCGGCTTCGGCGCGTGCGCGATCCTCCGGATGCAACCGGGAACTCCAGGCGTTGTAGGTCCGCTCGAATTCGTCAGGCTTTACCTGGAAGAGCTGGTACATGCGTTTGTCCCAGATCAGGGCACCACTGACAATGCTGTAATCCCACACACCGATGCTGGCGGAATCCGCAGCCAGTTCAAAACGCCGGTTGACTTCGGCCAGGCGTTTCTCGTTCTCCCGAATCTGCGCAGTCATTTCCGAAGCCAGCTTGCGTGCCTTGCTCTCGCGGCCCACCAGGGAGGTGAAGGTTATCAACAGCGCCAGATTGAAAAAGCCCCCCGCCAGGGCAATGACATGGCTTTGCAGCGTGGACACCGAATCGAGGAATCTCTGGTTCGCGCTGATGCGCAGCAGCCATTTGCGACCACCCACTTCAACCAGACGTCCATTCGACAAACTCAGGGGCACCAGGCTGTCCTTGGCCAGGCTGGTGTAGAGCCGGGTGTCCGGGCTGACCACGCCATCATCGAAAATCTCGAGTTCCACGTCATTCGTGCTACTGCCAAAGATGCCGCGCATCAGGTCATTGGCGCGGAATGCGCCACACACCAACGCCCGCAAGGCGGCATGACGCTCGGCCAGCGTACCGGCCGGCCGGCACTGGTGATAAACCGGCAGGCAGAAGATAAAACCCTGTTGCACATCCTGATGGGTTTCCTGTGCCAGTAGCACCATCCCGGAAATCGCCGGGACGCCCTGTTCTATGGCACGCTCCATCGCCACACGCCGGGTCGGATTGGTGTACATGTCAAATCCGAAGGCACGCAGATTGCGTCCGCCAAAGGGTTCGACATAGGCCAGGGTGTGATAAACCGGGCGCTCGGGCTGTTCCGGGCGAATGCTGTATTCGGCATACCCCAGGGCGCGCATGCTGGCGATGTGAGCCTCCTTTTCGGCCGCCGGGATAGGAAAATCAATCGCCATGTTCTGGATGCCCGGATAGTGTTCCGGCATGTTGGCATTTTCAACGTACTCATGCCATTGTCGTTGGGTGACAGTGGGCGAGGCGAGAAACAATCCGACGCCTCCGCGCAAGACCTGCTCGTAGTCGCGCATGCGTCCATTCACCGCGTCAACCACCTGGGAGACTCGAAAGTTGAAACGCTCCCCGACTCTTTCCTCGACATAATGGTTGGAAAGATGCCAGGCCTCGAAGGTGGCAATCAAGGACAGCAGGAACACCGCCCCCGGCGCACGCGAGCCGCGCCACCAGCGGGTATTCACGGGGATACTCGCGCGTCATCCTTGGCCAGCATCTCCTTGATCGCGGCAACCAGTTGGAGCGGACTGAAAGGCTTGACGAAGTAGGCGTCGGCCCCGCGGGTCATGCCCATGTCATAGTCGCGGGCCTGGCCCCGCGCCGTGACCATGATGACGTGGATGTGGGTGAGCGCCGGGTCGACGCGGATTGCATCCAGCACTTGCAAGCCATCGAGCGCGCCCGGCATCATCACGTCGAGCACTACCAGATCGGGTCGCTCGCGGCGGGCGATCTCGAGTGCGAGGGTGCCGTCTTCGGCCTCGTGAACCTCGAAGGTCTTGCCGAGGGCGATGCGTATCAACCGGCGGATGTCGGCGTGGTCGTCAACGAGCAGAATCTTTTTCATGATGAAGTGACCTCGGTGGGCGGTGAGGGTGCGACAATGCCCAGTTCGGCGATGCGTTGAACAAGGATTTCGCGCAGTGATTCAAAGGGAATGGGTTTTTCAAACAGTTGCATACCCTGGGGTAGACTGCCACGAGCTTCGAGTTCCGCCCGGGACAGGCCGGTGACAACGACGATTTCGGTGGTGATGGTCGCGGGGTCGGCTTGCAGGGCACGGATCATTCGTCGTCCATCTATACCGGGCATTTTCAGATCGGTGAATATCAGGTGCGGGCGTTCAAGACCGGCGCGCAACAGCCCCTCATAGCCATCGGCTGCGAGCGTCACCGCGACCGGCAGCTTCCAGGCGCGAAGGTAATCGGCATAGACCTCGCGCAGTTCCGCCTCGTCCTCGACCACCAGCAGGCGGAGTGCCTTCGGAACCTCGACGGCGGGTGACGTCATGCCTTTCTTGAGCAGACGATCAATCGACGCCAGGGTGACGCGGCGGTGGCCACCCGGGGTTTTCCAGGCCTCCAGAAAACCCGCTTCGACCCAGCTCTGAACCGTGCTGAGAACAACATTCAATCGCTTGGCCGCTTCGCGTGTGGAACAGGTCTCGGGTAAGTCGCTCATGCTGTCCTTCCTACAGGGTGTTGGCCTCTATCACCCGGTATCCTGTGCCTGCTCGTATTGGGCACGGATGTTTAGCAGTTGCTGATGCAGTTGTCTCGTATCCATCGGCTTTTCGTACTGGGCCAGGATATGTAAACCCTCATGCTTGGCGATCAGGTAAGCGGTGTTCAATACGTTCGGGTCGAACCCGCTCAACAGAATCAGGGCGGTCTGGCTCTTACGTTGGGCGAGGGCCCAGATCACCTCGATGCCGTCCATGTCCGGCATGATGAGGTCGAGAACGATGACCGCCGGGTTACGAGCGATGGCCGCGTGGATTTGAGCCGGATTGCTGACACCGATGGCTTCAAAGCCGGCGTACTCGCCGATGGCCATGATCACCCCGCGCATCTCCGCTTCGTCATCGATCGATACCAGTAAGGGACGAGAGGGTACGCTGTTCATACGGGTTCCTCCACGACCAGGGGTCTCGCCTCGCTGGCAGCGCTAACGGCCTGGGTCAGTTGTTCAAGGTCAAAGGGTTTTTCCAGTACCCGCCAGGAAGAACCTCCCACGTCGGCGAAGCAGCGCAGCGCGTCGTCGGAGCCGGAAGCATTCTCGGCGATCTGCCAGTGCATCGGGATATCCAGGGCATGGATGTGTCCGGTGACAAACAGCAGTTGCAGTTGCGGCTGAATCTTCAGGGCCTCCTCGGCGAGCTCAATGCCATTGCCACCACCCCCCGGCATGAAGATGTCGGTGATCATCAGGTCGATGGGGTGGGTACTGAATCTCGACAGAGCCTTGGCGGGGGACGGCGCGGTGAACACCTCGTGACCCAGATGCTCCAGCCACTCATGGCCGATGCGTAACAGATCCGGATTGTCATCCACCAGCAGGATACGCAACTTGTGTGCCTTGCGCTGCCACTCTTTCCCCTCGCCGGCGAACTGGCTGCCAGTACTCACGCCCGGCAACAGCATCTGAACTGAACAACCCCGGCCCGCCGTGCTTTCAATGCGGGCGATGCCGCCAGATTGGCGGCAGAAGCCATAGACCATGGCCAGCCCCAGGCCGCTGCCGCTGCCCCCGGTCTTGGTGGTGTAAAAGGGTTCAAAGGCCCGGGCCGCGACCGAAGGGGGCATGCCCGGGCCGCTATCATCCACACCCACCACCACATATTCGCCCGGGGTGAGATGGAGTGTTAGGAGTTCGATGTCCTCGTCGATCCAGAGCCCGTAAGTGTAGACCAGGATCTGGCCCCCCTCGGGCATGGCATCGCGGGCATTGATGACGAGGTTGATGAGGGCATTGGTGAAGCCACTCGGATCAATCCGTACCCGGGGTGTCTCGCCTGCGGCTACCGTGACCTCGATGGCCTTGCCGGCGCTTTGACGAATCAGCGGATCCATCTCTTCGATCAGGCTGTTGAGGTCGGTTTCGACCGGTTTCAGCGAGCGCCGGCGGGCCACCGCCAGCAGGGATCGAGTGATGCCGGCCCCCCGCTTGGCCGCAGCGATGGCGGTGTCGAGATGTTTCTTGCCGGGGATCTCGGGGGATGTCATGGCCAAGAGACCCAGACTGCCGCTGATGATGCCGAGCAGGTTGTTGAAGTCGTGCGCCAGGCCACCGGTGAGCTGGCCAATGGCCTCCATTTTCTGGGCCTGGAAAAGCTGCTGCTCGGACTGAACGGCCTCGGTCAGGTCGCGGATGAATCCGGTGAAGCGGATCTCGTCGTCGAGATCGACGGCGGTTAGCCACAACTCGGCCACAAAGGTCTCGCCATTGCGCCGACGCAGATTCAGCCGTTGCGGGGTGCCGATCAAAGGTGAGCGGCGGCGGCTCCGGAACTGTTCAAACTGCTTGCAAACCCCGTCGGCCATCTCGGGCGCCACCAGATGGGTCACGAAGTTGAGTCCGGTCACCTCGGTGGCGCGCCAGCCGAACAACCGCTCTGCCTGTGGACTCCATTCGACGATACCGAGCGACTCGTCGAGTACCAGGAAAGCGCTGGAGGATGATCGAATCACCCCGGTGTACAACAGCATGTTCTGGCGCGCCTCGGTCACGTCCTCCTTGACGGCGACGAAGTGGGTGATGACCCCGGCCTGGTTTCGGAGCGGCGAGATATTCTGTTCCTCCCAGTACAACCGCCCGTCGCTACGGCGATTGCACACTTGGCCGCGCCAGGTCGCTCCGCAGGTGATGGTCTGCCACATCTCCTGGTAGGTTGTCTGCGACACCCGGCCGGATTGGAGAAAACGCGGGTTGCGGCCCATCACTTCCTGAAACGAATATCCGGTGATCTCGGAAAAGGCGGGGTTGACGTACTCGATGTGGCCAAGCCGGTCGGTGATCATGATAGCCGAGCGGATCAGGGCCACCGTCTGTCCCAGCAAAGCGCCCAGATCCTCGGCGTGGTCATGCACCGCCACGATTCCGAAATCGCTTCCGTCTGGGCTGGAAATCCCGGTCGTTATGGCGGTCATGATGGGTGTCTCTTCTTCAACTTCAGGAACTGGCCAGGGAACGGTGAATCTATAATCTGATATTAGGCATCATTTTTATCTTTGTCAATATTTTCGTCATTTTTAGTGGAAACGACAGATTTTTGGTACAGGGCCATGACCCGTTTCAGATTCAGCAGGCTGATGGGTTTGACCAGAAAGGCATCCGCGCCATCGGCTCTGGCCTGCCTCACATTGAGCAGGGTGCTGTTGCCGCTGACCATGCACACGAAGCAATCGGGCGACTCCTGTTTGATTTGTTTCAGAACCGCCAGCCCGTCGAGGGCCGGCATGTCGATGTCGAGAAACACCAGGTGGGGCTGGGGCTGATGGTGAAAGAAATGCCAGAGGGCCAGACGGCCGTTATCCACCGACTCGATCTTGCTGATGCCATACTCCAGCAGCAAACCCGTCAGCAGTTGTCGGAAAATCGGCATGTCGTCCGCAATCAGAACTTCCGCCTCGGTGAGGGGCGGCCGGCCCTGCGGGGACAGGTGACCCCCGGTGGAAAAACCCTCCTGTTTATCTCCGGCGATCCGGGCGGTTTCTTCAGACTTTTCCGGTACCCTGATTTCAGAGGGGACTGGCCCGGTCTCCTGATGGGTTTCGGGATGCCCCGCGTCCGTTAGGGGTGGCTTGGGCATAGGGCCACCAATTTCGGGACGAGTTGTCCCACCTGGTCGTAATCACCGTTCAGTACCTGGAATTCGATGGCACCCGCCAGCCGGGTCGCCTCGGGAATGCCGAAGGTCTTAGCCACACCCTTCAATTGATGGACCAGCGAGCGAAGGGTCTGCCAATCCTGAGCCTGGCAGGCCGCCTCGATAGCACGCACCTTGTCTGGCAACTCGCGGACAAATTGCTCGCGTATCCGCTGGAATGCCGGTTCAAACTCCAGATCCCGAGGCGATGAATGGGCCGCCACATCTGTGGCTGTGACGGATGGCCCCACGCCTTCGGACAGGAAACGCCCCAGGGTGGCGAAGAAGGCATCCTGATCGATGGGCTTGGTGAGAAATCCGTCACACCCGGCCTGGCTGGCCTGATCCCGGTGGGATTCGGTGGCATTGGCGGTCAGGGCCACGATGGGCTGTTCAAAACCGGTGAGGCGCAGCAACATTGCTGCATCCAATCCACCCATGACCGGCATCTGCATGTCCATCAACACCAGATCGAACGTCGTCACCTGGGCCTGTTCCACCGCCTCCTGGCCGTTGCCGGCGATCACGCACTCGGCTCCGGTGCGGCGGACCAGCAACGAGATCAGGCGTTGATTGTCCGGGTTGTCCTCGGCCACCAGCACCCGCCCCGAGAGACGTGGCACTTGCGGGATACCAGGGGGCAGGGCACGGCGGCCAGCCAGTCCGGCGCTGTCATGAATCAGGCTAATCCCGGCCAGGGAACCCGTCGCCAGCGTCACCACGAACAGACTCCCCTGGCCCGGGTGACTGATGACCTGGATGTCGCCCCCCAAGCGCCGCGCCAGTTCCCTGGAAATGACCAGACCAAGCCCCGTGCCGCCAAATCGGCGGGTGGTCGAGACATCCGCCTGGACGAAGGGCTTGAACAGGTGTGCCAATTCCTCTTCCGCGATGCCGATGCCGGTATCCTGGAGAGAGAACATCAACTGTTCGTGGGCTACGTCCAGACTGACGATCAACCGAACCGACCCGGGCGCGGGGGTGAATTTCACGGCGTTGCCGATCAGGTTGATGAGGATCTGCTTGATCCGCGTCGGATCGCCGGTGATGACCCTGGGCAGGGGTAGCAGATAATGGCTGCTGAATTCGAGACTCTTGCCACGGGCCTGGGTCTCTCCCAGGGCCTGGATATCGGCCAGCAGATCCGGGAAAGAGATCTGTTTTTGCTCGATATCGAGCCGCCCGGCCTCAATCTTCGAGAAATCCAGGATGTCGGCAATCAGACCCTGCAGGTGTCTGCCATTACGGATAACGGTGTGAATGGCCTCGATCCGCTCCTCCAGGGACTGGTCGCTGTCGAGCAGGCTCTCGGCGAAACCCACGATGGCGGTCAGCGGTGTGCGGATCTCGTGGCTCATGTTGGCCAGAAAGGCGCTTTTGGCCTGGGTGGCGGCCTCGGCGGTGGCGCGAGCCTGCGCCAGTTGCAGTTTCTCGGTAATGTCCTCATTCACCGCCATATAGTGGGTGATGCGTCCGTCGGTCTGGCGGATGGGAGAGACCATGGCGACATCGGTGTAGATCTCGCCATTCTTGCGACGGTTGATGAATTCGCCACGCCAAGTCTGCCCACGCTTGAGGCTCTCCCAGAGCGCGGCATAGGTGGCGGGAGGCGTATGACCGGATTGCAGGATGCGCGGATTTTGGCCGATCACCTCGTGGCGGGAATAACCCGTGATCCGCAGGAAGGTATCATTGACGTACTCGATGTGTTTCTCGATGTCGGTGATGAGGATGCTTCCCGGACTTTGCTCCACAGCCAGCGAGAGTTTTTGCAGTGTCTCCACGGTTGACCGGAGGTTCTCGTTGGCCTGGGCCAGCGCCTGCCGGCGCCGGGCACCCACTTGCACATAGATCGCCAGTAGCGAGCGGATCACCAGCCCCTTGGGTTTTCCAATCCACAGGTAGAGTGCCAGGAGCGACAGGATCGCCAACCCCGCAGCCAGGGCCAGCCAG
>JBAXSA010000041.1:0-14101 GCA_037130945.1 Pseudomonadota bacterium
GGCGGGGCGGCCAGCGGGTCTCGTCCAGGGAGAGATCCTTGAGGATGCGACGCACCAGCCGGAACTGGTCGTCGGAGTCGATAATCTGAAAGCTCACCGGCAGTCCCGCCTCGGCCCAATGCAGACGCAGCAGTCGATGGGCCAGGCCGTGAAAGGTGCCAATCCACAGACCCCCGGCCGGTTGCTGGATCAAGCGTTCGATGCGTTCACGCATCTCCCGGGCGGCCTTGTTGGTAAAGGTGACGGCCAGGATCCCCCAGGGGGGTACCCCTTGATCTACCAGCCAGGCAACCCGGTGGGCCAGTACCCGGGTTTTGCCACTGCCCGCGCCGGCTAGCACCAGTACATTTGTGTTTGGAGCGGCGCTGACGGCTCGGCACTGAGTTTCGTTGAGGTCTTTAAGCAGGGGATGGGGTGCGGGCATGGTGTTGGATCACAAGGGGTGGGTGGGTGGATTAATCAATCAATAGCGGCGTGGCCGGGGATGTCCGGAAAAACAGTTTAGCCTACAATGAATATTCTTCCGGGTTCCAGACGGGATGAGACAACAACACCCCCGGCAATATCCTTAAAATATCCTTAAAAATATCCTTAAAATATCCTTGAAAAATGCCAGTCTCCAGCACCTCGCCCGCCCCCTCATCTTTTCGGAAGTATCGCACCCTTCTCGGTGGCGGGGTAGCCATGACAATTCTGGTGATTGTCGTGGCCACTGGGGCTCTGATGGGGCACCTGCGGCAGCCGGTCGATGCGTTGCAGGCGTGGGGTCTTGTCGGCCTGGCAACGCCCCTCATCCTGGGATTGCTGGCGTTTGCCCGGATGATCCTCTTCAAGCAGGCCGATGCGAGTCTGCGGCTAGCCGCCAGTGTCTTCTCCCACAGCCAGAACGGGATTCTCCTGACCGATGCCGGCAACTGCATCATCGACGTCAATCCGGCCTTTACCCGGATCACCGGCTACCCCCGCGAGGAGGTGCTGGGCCAGAATCCGCGTCTGATGCGTTCCAATCGTCAAGACCCGGCCTTCTACGCCGGGATGTGGGAGGCGCTCCGAATCCGGGGCACCTGGCAGGGCGAGATCTGGAACCTGCGTAAGTCCGGCGAGCCCTACGCCTCGCAACTTTCCATCAGCGCCGTGACCGACGAGGATGGCCAGCTCCAGCACTACGTCGGGATCTTTTCCGATGTCACCGAGACCAAGGTGCATGTGGCGGAAATGGAGCGCATCGCCTTTTTTGATCCCCTGACCGGGGTACCCAACCGGCGGCTGCTGCTGGATCGTCTCAGCCAGGCGCTGGCCCATACCCAGCGCTCGGAGCGGCTCCTGGCCGTCTGCTATCTGGATCTCGATGGGTTTAAGCCGGTCAACGACCAGTTTGGCCATGATGCGGGTGACCAGCTGCTGGTGGAAATTGCCGCCCGGCTGCAATCCATGCTGCGGGCCGGTGACACCCTGGCTCGTCTGGGCGGTGACGAGTTCGTGCTGCTACTCGGCGGCTTGGAGTCCAACGACGATTGTTACAACGCCCTGGAGCGGGTACTCGAGGCGATTGCCCGGCCCATGACGATCAGTGGCCAGCCGGTGTCGGTATCGGCCAGTATTGGCGTGACCCTCTGTCCCTGCGATGCCGCAGATACCGGCACCCTGCTCCGCCATGCCGATCAGGCCATGTACCAGGCCAAGGAACTCGGCAGAAACCGTTTTTATCTCTACGATGCCACACACGAACAGGAATCCAGGAGTCGGCGGGAAGGACTGAAACGTCTGACCGAGGCCCTGGAACAGCGGGAATTCGTCCTGCATTACCAGCCCAAGGTTCATCTTTTGACGGGCCGGGTGACGGGTGCCTAGGCCTTGATCCGCTGGCAGCATCCCGAGCGCGGTATCCTGGCACCCGCAGAGTTCCTGCTGCTTTTGGCTGGCAGCGATCTGGAATTTCTGATCGGCGAGTGGGTGATCGAGACCGCCCTGATCCAGATTGAGGCCTGGCAAGCCGCCGGACTGGACTTTGGCATCAGTGTCAATGTCGGTGCCAGGCACTTGCAGCGGCCGGGTTTTGTGTTCTGCCTCGAACAACTCCTCGGACGCCATCCCCAGGCGCTGGCGGGGCGTCTGGAGCTGGAGATTCTCGAGTCGGCGGCCCTCGATGATCTGGATCAGGCCGCCCAGGTGCTGACCGACTGCAAGGCCCTGGGGGTTCATTTCGCCCTCGACGATTTTGGAACGGGCTATTCCTCGCTCAGTTATTTTCGCCAACTGCCCGTGGAAACCCTGAAGATCGACCAATCGTTTGTGCGCAACATGCTGGCGGATGCGGGTGATCTGGGGATTGTTCAGAGCGTGATTCATCTGGCACAAACCTTTGGCCGCGCCGTCATCGCCGAAGGGGTGGAGGATCTGGCGTATGGGGAGATGCTGGTCAATCTGGGTTGTCTGTATGGTCAGGGCTATGCCATTGCCCGGCCGATGCCGGCTGACGAAATGCCGGCCTGGCTCGCCCGCTGGCAGTTTGAGAAGGCCTGGTGCCAGCCCGGTCGTCTGGTGCCTGCGTCCAAGCACTGAACCCGAAGGGAGGGTGGATTTTTGGGTATCCTGTCGTTGTTGTTGCTGCTCCCGGCCTTGGGCGCACTGGTGGTTGGGCTGATGCCGAGACGCCATGTGGTGTGGGTGCGCGGCACCGCCCTCAGCATCGCCGGGCTGGCTGGAATCCTGGCCTGGAGTCTCCTGTGGCGCTTTGAAAGCGGCCTGCCGGATCTGCAATTCTTTGAACGCACCGAATGGAACCCCCGGCTGGGGACGGCCTATGCTCTGGGGCTCGACGGTTTGTCCTATCCCATGGTGCTGCTCACCACGCTCCTGACGTTCGTTGCCCTGCTGGCCTCCGGGGGTATCCGCGAACGAGCCCCGGGCTATTACGCCCTGATCCTCTGGCTGGAAGCGGCCCTGTTGGGGGTCTTTTTGGCCCAGGACTGGTCATTGTTCTATACGTTCTGGGAGCTGACCCTGATCCCGCTCTTTTTTCTCATTGACCGCTGGGGAGGGGCCCGGCGTCAGATCGCGGCCCTCAACTTCGTCCTCTATACCATGGGAGGGTCGGTGTTCATGCTCATCAGTCTGCTGGTGTTGTTCGACGCCGTGCCCGGTCACAGCTTCTCAATGCCCGACCTGACCAGTGGTGGTCGCAGTCTGCCCCTGACCACTCAGATCCTGATATTTTTGGGCCTCCTGGTGGGGTTTGGGGTCAAGATGCCGATCTTTCCGCTCCATAGCTGGCTGCCACTCGCTCACGTCGAGGCTCCCAGCCCCGTGAGTATTTTGCTCTCTGGGGTATTGCTCAAAATGGGGGCCTATGGATTGCTGCGCGCAGCCGCCATGCTACCCGGGGCGGTGTTGGCCCTGCAGGATGTCCTGGCGGGACTCGCCTTGTTTAGTCTGCTGTACGGAGGCCTGCTGGCCTGGCGTCAGACGGATCTGAAAGCCATGATCGCCTATTCTTCGATTGGCCACATGGGGGTGGTGTTGCTCGGCATCGCCGCTCTCGACCCGGCGGGTTTGACCGGGGCGGTAACGCAGATGACTGCCCACGGTCTGGTGGCCGGGGCGCTGTTTTTGCTGGTGGGGCTTCTCTACGAACGCACCCACACCCGCGATATTTATGACTACAGCTCGCTGATTCGCACGGCACCACGCTTTGCCCTGTTCATCACGCTGGCCTTCATGGCAGCGGTCGGGATGCCGGGCACGGCGGGCTTTGTCGCCGAGTTCCATGTCATCGTCGGTGGTTTTACCCGCTGGGGCTGGCTGATGGTGGCGGTCAGCCTCGGGGTGCTGGTCAGCGCCGCTTACGCCATCCGTACCGTGGGTCAGCTCTGTACCGGGCCTGTGCGCCGCGAGATGCGGGACATCGTGGATTTGCAAAGGGGCGAGTTCGTTGCCGCCACCCTGCTCGTCGTCAGTCTTTTTGTGATCGGTCTGGTACCGGCCCCCCTCCTCGCCCTCTCGGCGGCCTCGGTACAACATCTGGCCGGTTTATTTCCCCAGTTTCCCCAGGGCATCCCGCCATGACGATCCCGTCCCCCTCCCTGGACGATCTCGCCCTGCTCCGCGAAGTCATCGCGCATCTCGATCACCGTCTGCCCGGCCAGGCACCGATCCGCGATTTCGTCCACCACAACACCCTCCACGGCTTTGAGTGCCTGCTGTTCCCGGAGGCTCTCGCAGCGGCCCGCGAGGCCACGGGCATTGATGGCTATCAATCCGCCGAGACCTTCCGCAGCTATTACGCCGAGGGCCGTATTAGCCGCGAGGATCTCGTCGCGATACTGGAGGCCGATTCCGGACTGGCGGCTGATCAATTGGTAGGAGCCCTCGCCGATGGCCCCCTGACCCGCCTTGAGGTTCTGCTGGCGGCCCTGTGGCATCCCCTAAAACCCGTGACGGCCTGTCAGTTGAGCTGGCAGATCGAGGCACAATCGGCCCTGTCCCGCTGCCAGCTGGATGTCGCCGAGGCCGCCCGGTGCCGGTTGTTGGCCCGTGCTGGCCCGTGCGATGAAGCGTCTGCGGTGGGCTCGCTGTGGAACGCCTGTCTGGAGGGATTGGGGCTTCAGTATTTTCTCCTGCATCCCGAGGAACTCATGGATCTTTCCCCGGAACAGGCCGAACGCCTGCTGACAGGGTTGATCGAGCCGGATCAGTCCGGGGCCGAGGGTGAGCCTTCGCAAGCCTTGCAGTTGCTGCACCGCGAGGGCAACCTGCGTTGGCAGGAACTCTTCGACCGGGTGGGCCGGGATCTGACCCTGAACGGTCTCTTAAAATCCCTGACCCGTGCGGATCTGCTGGAAGATGCGCGGCCCATCCTGTTGCGCCACCTGGCCTCTCACCTCGATCAGGGCCTGGCGGCCTGGCACCATCCGTTGCGTTCGAAGGGGCTGTATGCCGCCTGGCGGGAAAGCGCCGTCCGTGACCTCCCGCCGATGTTGGGTGATGTGCCGGAATGGCGGCATCACCTGGAGGCGCTCCCCGAAGATCCCTGGGAGACCCTGGTGACCGGGTTGACCTGGCTGGGTTTGCCTCGGGAGCGTTGGGGCCCGTATCTGGAGCGTCTGGCCCTGGAACTCCCCGGCTGGAGCGGCATGATGCTGTGGCGAAGCCACCGGCCCGGTTACGCGGGGCTCACCGGGGTGAGTGTGGCGATGGCCGACTGGTTGGCCATGCGCCTGGTGATGGAGCGGCTCCTGGCCCAGCGGCTGTGTCAGCGTCTGTGGCGCATCGATACCACTTTGACAGATCTGCGGGATTATTTTCGCCACCATCGCGCCGAGTTCCTGGTGCGCTACGTCCTGTTCAACGCCCGTTTGCCCGAGTATCTGGCCAATCAGGCCCAACGCCTGCTGGATCGAGGACTGTGGGGCGGAACTCACGACGACCATCCGGCCTGGGAGCGGCTCGCCCAGATCATCTGGACTTGGCGCCAGAGCCCCGCCGCCGGTCTCGGTAGCGGCCACAGTGTGTATCGTGATAGCTGGCGGCTGTTCCGGCTGGCCCAGCATCTGGGACTGTGCGCCGGAGACATCCGCCGGCTCGGCCGTGCGGGCGCGGAACAGATCTTCGCTTGCCTGGATCAACTCGACGAGGAACGCAGTGGTTTTATCTGGCTCCAGGCCTATGAACGCCATTACCGCGAACAGTTCTTTAACGCCCTGGTGGCCAATCGCGGCCGGGGCCGCTGGGCGCGCCGCGAGACCCGCCCCGCCGCCCAGGTGGTGTTTTGCATGGACGACCGCGAGGAGGGTTTTAGGCGTCATCTGGAAGAGGCCAATCCGGCCATTGAGACCCTGGGGGCCGCCGGTTTTTTCGGCGTGCCCATCCACTGGCGCGGGCTCAATGACCTCGGCGTGTCGGCGCTTTGTCCCGTGGTGGTGCGCCCAAGCCACGAGATCCGCGAGGTGGCGGCCGAAGGCGAGGGGGAAACCTTGCGCCGTCACCGCCGCCGCCGGTCTTGGCGCGGCCAGGTGGCAAACTGGCTGCGTCAGGAGACCCGCCGGGGCGTCTTCACCCCCCCGCTGTTGGCCAGCCTCGCAGCGCTACCAGCCGGGGCGTGGCTCGCCGGCCGGCTATTTTTCCCCCTGCCGGTGGCGGGGCTGGCGGCCCGCTTAAAACGCCGTTTTGAGCCTGCGGTGCGAACTCGGGTTGCGGTCGAGGCCCCCGAGGACGGCAGCCCGGCCACACCGGAACACAACCGGCTGGGCCTCACCGATACCGAACAGGCCGACTGGGTACGAAATTTTCTCCGCGTGATTGGCCTGCTGGAGGGATTTTCGCCTCTGGTGGTGTTGATGGGTCATGGCTCTAGCAGTCAGAACAATCCCCACCTTGCCGCTTACGATTGCGGGGCCTGTAGTGGCCGTCACGGCGGGCCCAATGCCCGGGTCTTCGCCGCCATCGCCAACCGGCCAGTGGTGCGTGCGCGTCTGCGGGAACGGGGTCTGAGCATTCCGGATGACTGCTGGTTTGTAGGTGCTGAACACAACACCTGTGACGAGTCTCTCCAGTGGTACGACCTGGATCAGATGCCCGCAGCCTTTCGACCCGCCCTAGTGGCGCTCCAGGCCGATCTTGACCAGGCGGTATTGGGTTCGGCTCATGAACGCTGCCGGCGCTTGGCCTCGGCCCCGGATCCGGCCCTGCCCACCCCCTCCATCCTGCGCCGGGCGATCCGCCATATCCGGGGGCGCGCAGTGGATTTTAGCCAGCCACGGCCGGAACTGGGTCACGCCACCAACGCCGCCGCCCTGATCGGCCGGCGCAGCCTGGCCCAGGGCGTCTTTTTTGACCGCCGGTTGTTTTTGATCTCCTACGATCCCTTCACGGATCCCACGGGCGAGGTACTGGAAGGCCTCCTGCTGGCGGTGGGCCCGGTGGGGGCCGGTATCAACCTGGAATACTATTTTTCCACGGTGGACAACGACCGCTATGGCTGTGGCACCAAGGTCATCCACAATGTCACGGGCCTGATGGGCGTGATGGAGGGGACGATGTCGGATCTCCGCACCGGGCTACCGCGCCAGATGATCGAGATCCACGAGGCGATGCGCTTGCAGGTGATCGTCGAACATCGTGTCGAGGTGTTGAGCCAAATCTATGAACGCCAGCCCCCCCTTCAGGAATTGATCGGCAATGGCTGGCTGCTGCTGTCGGCCATGAATCCGGATTCCGGCGAGATCCGGGTTTTCGAGCCCGGACGAGGTTTTTTGGCACCCTGGCGGGGGCAATCCATCCCCCTACCCCGGGTGGCGCGCTCCCCGGATTGGTACAGCGGCCACCGCGAGCCCTTGCCGCCAGCGCTGATCGAAGCGGGTGTGGCCCATGCTTGAACGAGCGGTCTGGCTGGTGCCCCTGCTGCCCTGGTTGGCGGCGGCGGGGATAGCTGTCTGCGCGCTCCGGGGCCGGCGGGGTGACGCTAGCGAGCGAATCCCGGCTCAACTCGCCCTCTGGGCCAGCGCGGCCGCGCTCATACTGCTGCTGCTCATCGATGCGCGGGCGCTGTGGGGGCGATTTCCCGGTCAGGTGCGGCTGATCCCCTGGCTGGAAAGCGGCAGTTACCGCATCTGGATCAGCTTTACCCTGGATGCGCTGGGGCTGGGATTGGCAACCCTTGCGGCACTGGCGGGCCTTCTGACGGTGCGGTTTTCGGTCGCCTATCTGCACCGCGAGGCGGGTTTTCAGCGTTTTTTCCTGGTGCTGTGCCTGTTCAACGGGGCAATGTCGCTGATTCTGCTGGCTGGCAACGTCGCTTTGACCTTCATGGGCTGGGAATTGGCCGGGGTCAGCTCCTATCTGCTGATCGGCTACGCGCTGGATCGCCCGATTCCCGGCGACAACGCCACCGCCGCCTTTGTCACCAACCGGGTGGGGGATGTGGGCTTTGTGCTGGGTATCTATCTGGCCTTTGCCTGGCTCAGTGGGATTGAATGGCCGCAAATCCTGACCGAGGCCAGCGGTTTGTCCCTGAACCTGATCGTCGCCGGTTTTTTGCTGGCGGCGCTGGCCAAATCCGCCGTCCTGCCCTTCTCGTCCTGGATTACCGGGGCGCTCGAAGGTCCGACGCCCTCCTCGGCGCTGTTTTATGGTGCCATCATGGTTCACGCCGGGCTCTATCTGGTGCTTCGCCTGGAACCCCTGTTGCACCAGGCACCGGTTCTGATGGCGCTGATCGCCGTTCTGGGATTTTTAACCGCGATCTATGGCAGTCTGGTGGGCCTGACCCAGACCGATGTCAAGAGTTCCCTGATGTTCGCCACCACCGCTCAGGTCGGACTGATGTTTTTTCTCTGCGGTTTGGGATATTTCACGCTGGCCGCCTGGTATCTGGCGGCCCATGCCCTGTGGCGTCTTCACCAGTTTCTGGCGGCACCGGGTCTGATGCAGGGGCTGGAACCGGCCCGCCCGGTTCCGCGCTGGCTGAGCCGCTGGCCGTGGCTTTATACGGCCAGCCTGCAACGCTTCTGGCTCGAAACCCTGAGCGACGGCTTGCTGGTACGCCCCACCCGGGGTATGGCCCGTGATCTCCATACTTTTGACGAAGAGGTGATGAGCCGCATCATCGGCCACCCCGAACAGGACAGCACCATCCACTCGCTGGTGCAGTGGGAAACGTATCGCGGTGCGGTTCTGCCCGGCCGGATCGCGGGCCGAGGCATGGCGGGGCGCTTGTTGCAATGGCTGGCCCAACAACTAGCCCGGCTGGAAGAGCGGCTACTGCTCGCTCGCGGCGGCGCGGCGCTCAAGGCACGGGTACAGGCCATCGGCGAAGTGTTGACGCGCATCGAGGAACTTCTGAGCCAGCCGCGTTACCTTTTTTTCATGGTGATGGTGACCTTCGTGGTGATTCTGCGATGATCCCCCTCCTGACTTTGGCGCTCCTTTTCCCACTGGTCGCGGCGATGCTGATACGGTTGCCGCGCCTGCCGGATCGATGGGCGCTCGCACTGGCTCAGGGGCTGGCCCTGATCGAACTGGGCCTGACAGTGCGGGTCTATCAGCGTTATCAACCCGAGGGGCCGGCGCTGGCCGAATCCTTGCCCTTCATCCCTTTCCATCCCGAGGCCGATGGTCTCACGGTGCTGTTTCTGCTGCTGACCGCCCTGATCACCGTCCTGGCCTTGCTGCACTACCGCATCCTGAGCGTTGCCGGCCACCGCGCCGATGATCACCCCACGAGGTTTCTAGCCACCGTGTTGGCCCTGGAAGCGGTGATGCAGGGGCTATGGCTTACCCGTAATCTTTTGTGGTTCGTGGTGTTGTCGGGTCTCGAATGGTGGCTGGTGAGCGCCCTGCTCAAATGCGCGCCTTCACCCGGCAAGGCTCTGGCCATCCGCCGCTACCGCCAGTTCTTGGGCGTCAGCTGGCTGTTGCTGGCCAGTGGAACCCTGTTGCTCGGTTGGAGCTACGCCGGAAACCACGGTGGCCGCTGGTCTTTTGATCTGGCCGATCTGATGCTGGCGCGGGTCGATGGGCGTCTTCATTCCCTGCTATTTTTCCTGTTGTTTTATGGCTTTGCCATCCGGGTGCCGCTGTTTCCCCTGCATGGCTGGTTACCCGTGGTCGCGGAACAGGGGGCACTGACAGTGGCTCCTGTGTTCCTGTTGGGCCTCAAGGCCGGCGTCTATGGCCTGTTGCGCTTTGTCCTCCCGCTGCTACCCGAGACGGTACTGTCTTGGCACCGCTATGTTGTGGCGTTTGCCGTCATCGGCATCTTTTACAGTGCCCTGCTCGCCCTGCTCCAGTCCAATCTACGCCGCCTGCTGGCCTATGCGGTGGTGAGCCATTCCAGCGTGTTGATCGTGGGCCTGTTCAGTCTCGGTCAGGCGGCCTTTCAGAGCGCGGTGATGCTGTCGGTCAATTTCGGACTGGCCATCACCGGTCTTTTTTTTATGAGTGATCTGGTGCTGCGTCGCACCGGCACCCTGATTTTGGCCGATCTCGGCGGCTTGTTTGATCGACTCCGCGTGATTGCCCTGGCCTTTCTGGTTGCGGGTTTGTCGATCATCGGGATGCCTGGCACACCAGGTTTTGACGCCGTACACCTAATGCTGGAGGCCTCCATCGTCCGGTTCGGCGGTCTGCTGACCATCGTCGCCGCGATTGGCAACGTGGCCGCTGCGGGTTTTTTACTGCGGGCCTTCCAGAAGGCCTTTCTGGCACCGGTGACGGCAGAACACAGGCCGGACGTAGAACGCGCCACCCCGAGGGAGTGGCTGCTGGCGGTACTCATGATCGTCCTCTTGCTCGGGGTGGGTTTTTATTCCGAGCCCTGGATCAACCTCACCGCCCGAACCCTGGAGGGGATGAGCGGCCATTATCCCCATCCCTGAGTCCAAGGCATGCGAGATTTCCCCCTATTGTCGCTGATTTTGTTTTTGCCCTTTATGGGGGTGTTTCTGGTCTGGCTGGGGCGCAATTTGCGCTGGACGCGCCGGCTGGCGCTCGCCACGGTAGCAGTGGATCTGCTCCTGGCCCTCCTGCTGCTGGCCGGGTTCGAGCCCGCCCAGACGGGCTTTCAGTTCGTCGAGGAAGGGGCCTGGATACCTACCCTCAACATCCACTACCGGGTGGGTGTGGATGGCATCTCGATCCTGTTCATACCCCTGTCGATGCTGCTGTTCGCCGGGGTGATCCTGGCCTCCTGGACTGCGGTTCAGGTGCTGCCTCAGCTGTATTACGCCTTTTTACTGTTGCTCCTCGGCAGTACTCTGGGAATCTTCCTGGCCCTCGATACCCTCCTGTTTTACCTGTTCTGGGAACTGACCCTGCTGCCGCTCTATTTCCTGATCAGCCTGTGGGGTATCGGGCCGAACCGCCGCTACGCTGCGGTCAAGTATGTCTTGCTGATGCTGGTGGGAGGAGTGCCCCTGCTGTTTGCCTTCCTGCTGCTGGCCTTCCATCACGCCAATCCCGCAGCCGGATCCGTGGGGCTGGTGTTTGATTTGAACGAACTGTTGCGTGTGCCGCTTTCGCCCTCCCAACAAACCTCGGTGTTTTTTCTGCTGCTCTTGGGGTTTGCAGTCAAGGCACCCGTCGTGCCTTTTCACACCTGGCTGCCGGTAGTCGCCATGGAGGGCCCGGCGGCGGTGGTGGCATTGGTCACGGGTCTCAAGCTGGGAGCTTACGGGTTGCTGCGCTTTGCCATCCCGCTGGCCCCCGTGGCGGCGCAGACCTTCCACTGGCTGCTGGCGGGGCTTGGGGTGGTGGGGATTTTTTATGGGGCGCTGGCCGCCCTGTCTCAGACCAACCTGCGGCGGATGCTGGCATTCTCCAGTCTTAACCATGTTGGTCTGGTGATTTTGGGCATCGCGGCCTTCAACCTCCAGGGCGTGCAGGGCGCCCTGCTGCAACTCCTTAATTTTACCCTCACCGCCGGTGGTCTGTTTTTGCTGACCGGGCTGCTCCACCATCGCATTGGCTCGACCGATGTCATTCACCTCGGCGGGGTATTTCGCACCATGCCGCTGTTGACGGCCTTTTTCTTTCTGTTGGGTCTGGCGAGCCTGGGCATCCCGGGCACAAGTGGCTTTCCCGCCGAACACCTGCTACTCATCGGAGCCCTGCAAAAACACACCGGATCGGGTCTTGCGGCCCTGGCCGGGATGGTGCTGGGAGCCGCTTATTTTCTCACCTTTTACCGGCGCGCTTTTCTTGGGCCTGTGCGAAACCCCGTGGTCGCCGAGACCCTCGATCTCACCCGCCATGAGCTGGCACTGATGATGGTGTTCTCGATCCTGGTGTTCCTGGTGGGGTTTGCGCCAAGGCTGGTACTGGAGATGATCGGGCCCGCCACCGAACACTGGGTGGGACAGCTGGTGCCCCCATAAAATAATCGTCATAAGCGCAACCTCGCCAGGGCCGGTGCCGGGTCTTGCGGGGGGATGAGGGTGACCGGCGGGGCATCCGGCGGCACCGACTCGGCCACTACCAGGGCCAGCACCTGGACACCCCGCACCCGCAGCGACTGAACCAGGGCCTGGCGCGATATGTCCCAGGTCAGCAACACACACACGCAGGCGCACAATGCCCCGGCCTGGTTTTTTTGCAGCAGCGCATCAAGGCCGGCAAAGTCACGCGAATCGGGATGGGGGGTCGCAGAGGCCAGCACCGCCAGGAGTTGTTCGGTCTGTCCGAGACCCCGGCCGGCGGTGACATGGTGGATCCGGGGGCCCACCAACAGCAGATCCAGCAGCGCCTCTTGTCCCCATTCGGCCGCCGCCAGGGAGGCCGCTACCGATACCGCCGTTTCAAAGGCGGGGTCTCCCGAAATGGCTCCGAAGGTGTCCAGGATCAGGCCATAGCGGACAAAATATTCGTCCTGATATTCCTTGACCACCGGCCGGCCGAGCCGGGCCAGACCCTTCCAGTCGATGCGTTTTAAGGGATCCCCCGGGCGGTATTCTCGGAGCCCGATGAATTCGTCCTGGTTGCCAACTGCTAGCGCGAGCCCCACCCCGCCGGGTTGAAAACGCCGTCCGGCCCGGAATGCCAGAGGGGGTAGCGGGTAGCGGCGCGGCAACACCAGCAGACGATCCGGACACTCGAGGTGCCGAAGTCCCAGAATCAGCCCCAGCGGATCGGGCTGGCCAGCGACGATGCGTGAAAATTCGAGGGTGCCACGCCGTAGCGGGGTGAGGCTCATCTCGACCGTCTGGGAGGCCCCGCCGGGCAATACCGGAACCATGACCGGCGGCACATTGGCACCGCGCGACAGGGCCACCAGCCAGGCCCAGCGAGGGTAACCAATCCAGGCATCCAGCCGGTTGATTCGCCGCCCCCCGATCCAGGCGCTCGTGCGAAAACTGGCGGGATCCGGGTAGGTTTCGGTGAGTTCCTCGCGGAGCGTCAGACCACGCACCGTCCGTGAACTGGGGTTGGTGATGCACAGCCGGTAATGAAGGGGTTCCCGAACTGTGGCATAGCGAGGCAATTCCCGCGTCAGCGTCAAACGGGGCGGACGGCGGCGCGCTAGCCATCCGGTCAGCAGCAGAGCGAACAGCAGGGCAAAGAGCTGATGGGCGCTATTTTGGCGGGTATCCACCCCAAACACCCCAGCCAGCAGCATTGCCCCCGCCACAAACAGGCCGGCATCGCTGAACCACTGGCGCAGTCTATGGTTAAAACGATGGATCCTTTGAAACAGGGCGAACAGCAGGCGGCGCATTGGGATGATTCAGCCGTCAACCACTGTGGTTTTTTGCCATCTTCCAATCACTGGACTCGATGCGCTTCACCGCCGATTAAGCCACCCACGCTCTCGGCATCAAAGATTCCATCGAGCCAGGCGTCAAGTTGTCCGATGGAGGCTCCCTCTATGCGCTGCGCCGCCCAGTCTGGCAAAGTGCCAAAGCGACGGGCGAGCAGGCGCTTTAAATCATCAGACTTACCCTCGGCCTTACCCTCGGCCTTACCCTCGGCCTTACCCTCGGCCTTACCCTCGGCTCTACCTACGACTTTGCCCTTGGCCTCTCCTTCAGATAGCCATTGTCTAGCAGCAACTGACAACATAGCCTGTGCCTCCTCTTCCGGCAGCAATTCGTTCAAGACCTCGCGAACCAATTGGGACTTGGGTTCGTCGAGATCACCCCGCAAATAATAAACCAAGGTAGCCAGATCGTCATGGCCCAGCCGGATGGTCTCGCGAACCAGCTTGATGAGCTGCTTGCGAGTCGTCCAGCCAGAGGTGCCGTGCTTGAGAATCAAAAGACCCACCCGGAGCTTCCGCTTTTCTGAAAGCCGGGTATCCGGGATGCGTCCGAGATCGACCAGGCTATAGCGGAAATCCAGGAGATGGGGCTGCATCGCCGGATCACAGTCGGTGGCTTCGACCAGGGAAAGCGGAGCCGTCCACTCGGCAGCGCCATGATAAACGACCATCGTGAGGATGGCCGGCAAGGGCCGCCACGAACCATCTGGGTTTTGCCCCTCGGTGCGGTTCCAGTGGTCGAGGAACTGATACTGGTAGCCCAGTAATTGCAGGGGTGTACGGACTTCTGGTTGGGATTTGGCTCTTTGGGAATTCCCGTGGCCATCAAGTATAATGATTTCAATATGTTAA
>JBAXSA010000042.1:0-13766 GCA_037130945.1 Pseudomonadota bacterium
TCGACCACAGGAAAACCAGCTATAACTCCATTCTGGACTTGCTCTTTTATACCTTTATCAACCGCTGGTATATATTCCCTAGGTATTACACCACCCACAATACCATTAACAAATTCATAGCCCGCCCCCCGTTCTCTCGGCTCTACCCGGAGAAACACATGTCCATATTGGCCACGCCCGCCCGATTGACGGACAAACTTTCCTTCCTGCTCGACAGAAGACCGAATCGTCTCCCTATAACTCACCTGAGGCGCACCCACACTCGCATCAACACTAAATTCCCGTTTCATGCGATCAACGATAATCTCCAGATGCAACTCTCCCATCCCGGAAATAATCGTCTGACCAGAGTCTTCATCCGTGCTGACGCGAAAGGATGGGTCTTCCTGGGCTAGCTTGGAAAGCGCCACACCCATCTTTTCCTGATCAGCTTTGGTTTTAGGCTCAACCGCCACCGAAATAACCGGTTCTGGAAATTCCATCCGCTCCAGAGTAATCACCTTATTGAGATCACACAGCGTATCCCCAGTCGTTACATCCTTGAGGCCCACAGCCGCCGCGATATCCCCTGCCCTCACTTCCTTGATTTCCTCACGACTGTTGGCATGCATCTGCAAAAGTCTGCCTATCCTTTCTTTCCGGCTTTTAACCGGATTCAAGACGCTATCCCCAGAATTCAAGACACCGGAATATACTCTGAAGTACGTGAGTGTTCCGACATAGGGATCGGTAGCGATCTTGAAGGCCAGAGCCGAGAAAGGCTCTCCATCCTCCGCACGTCTAGTCGCAATGGATGCTGCCGCATCGTCCAGAGTGCCTTGCACGGGCGGTTTGTCAGTTGGCGAGGGCAAAAACTCGATGATCGCATCGAGCATCGCCTGTACCCCTTTATTTTTGAAGGCCGAACCACACAAAACGGGTACCAGCTCGTTCTTCAAGGTTCTGATTCGAATGCCTCGACGAATCTCCGCCACACTGAGTTCGATACCTTCCAAATATTTTTCCATGAGTTCGTCATTAGCCTCGGCCGCCGACTCAACCATGGCGTCGCGCCACTTTTGGCATTCATCCAGCATATCGTCAGGCACTTCCTGAAGTTCAAACTTCATGCCTTTAGACTTTTCATCCCAGTAAACGGCCTTCATGGTGAGAAGGTCGACCACTCCCTTAAAACCCTCTTCCGCTCCTATTGGTAGCTGCAAAGGAACTGCATTACTACCCAAACGCTCCTTAATTTGGCGTACAACCCGAAGAAAGTCTGCCCCCATTCGATCCATTTTATTGACAAAAGCAATCCGTGGAACCTTGTACTTGCTTGCTTGGCGCCAAACGGTTTCCGACTGCGGCTCAACCCCACCCACCGCACAGAAGAGGGCACACGCACCATCCAGAACCCGCAAGGATCGCTCTACCTCAATGGTAAAGTCAACATGCCCAGGCGTATCAATAATATTGATCCGATGCTCTGGATACTGCAGGGCCATACCTTTCCAGAAACAGGTTGTTGCCGCCGATGTGATGGTGATGCCTCTCTCTTGCTCCTGAGGCATCCAATCCATGGTCGCGGCACCATCATGCACCTCTCCTATCTTGTGCGAGACGCCCGTATAATACAGGATACGTTCGGTCGTCGTAGTCTTTCCAGCATCAATATGCGCCATGATGCCAAGATTTCGATACCGATCTATTGGAGTTATACGCGCCACGGTGTGTTTCCGATCAATTCTTTAAAATTTGCGATTGCTAAAAATATTTCTAGGAAATATTTACCAGCGATAATGAGAGAACGCTTTGTTAGCTTCTGCCATCCGATGAGTATCTTCCTTCTTCTTCACCGCCGCGCCCTTAGACTCCGCAGCATCCATTAACTCACCCGCCAACCGCAAAGACATGGATTTTTCAGATCGCTTCCGTGCCGAGTCGATCAACCACCGCATTGCCAAGGAATTCCGCCGCACTGCCCGAACCTCGACAGGAACCTGATAGGTCGCGCCTCCAACCCGACGAGACTTCACCTCCACGACAGGCCGAACATTATCCAGCGCCTGCTCAAGGAGGGCTAATGGCTCCGTACTCTTTCGGCCCGCCACCGTTTCCATCGCACCATAGATGATATGTTCTGCGGTAGATTTCTTACCATTGACCATCAAGGCGTTAATAAACTTTGCCAACAGATCACTTCCAAACATCGGATCCGGCAAAATGGCCCGCTTTGCGGCTAATCGTCTTCTTGGCATTGAACGTTCCTAATTGCTCGAAAAAATCATCAACTCTTCGGGCGCTTGGCACCGTACTTTGACCGCCCTTGCCGGCGCTTCGTCACACCCGACGCGTCCAGGCTCCCTCGAATCGTATGATAGCGAACACCCGGCAAATCCTTGACACGCCCACCACGAATCAGTACCACCGAGTGTTCCTGCAGGTTGTGACCTTCTCCGCCGATGTAGCTTGTCACCTCGAAACCATTGGTGAGTCGCACTCGGCAGACCTTGCGGAGCGCCGAGTTGGGCTTCTTCGGCGTAGTCGTATAAACCCGCGTACACACACCACGACGCTGCGGACACCCTTCCAAGGCGGGGACACTGCTCTTCTCGGCCTTAACGCGCCGAGGCTTACGAACCAACTGATTAATTGTTGCCATCAAGAACCACTAAAATTGAAGTTTGCATGGACTTTTGGGGATCCCGGAAAAGCGGTCAATATTTCTTGAATCGCATCCCGAATCCAGTATTTTGATGTATTACCGGTGAAATCAGACCCAGTTCACCGGCAAGACACAAGGGCCAGAGGTCGCCGACCCCCCTCGGTAAAGATCGGGGATGTTAGTCATACCACCACGACATGTCAACAATATTGTTGATCCTTTTTTGCTGCGTGAGGGTAGCAATTGACGCCGGGAAGGGGGGCGTTTAGCCTAGGGCTTGAAGTGTTACTAGGATACAGTGCGGTGATTAGCGTGCCTACTTTTTAGACTTCCAGGAGATACCCCCATGACAGGACATCATCGCACCCTGCCCATTCTGGCCAGGATTTGTGATCGAATTGACGAATTATTCATTGAGGAAGTCGGTCCGTTTGGGCAGTTGGTTGCAGCTGAATCGCGAGAAACTTGGCTTGCCGCAGGCTCCCAGGTTAGAACCAGCGATGTCAGAAATTACATCAACCTCCTCGCCAAGGAAATTCCAGAGTCTGGTCGACGGGAAGCTTTTGTGTTCAGAGCCGATGTGCATCTGGGTCTGATCTAGCTCCCGCCGTTCCTCGAAACCTGTCCTTCTTTCCCTTTTTCACATGCTTCAATACTCTCGGGCAGAGCCATGCTAAAAAATGTTTCGATTACAACCCAATTTGTCTTCGTTTTTTTGGTAGTACTTGGGCTCACCGGTGGAGCCTTCTATGTGATTCTTGATCATGTCTACCTCAATCAGCTGAAAAATCAGGCGGAAACTGTCGCTGATAACGTGGATGCCTTCGGCAGCTGGGTGGCCCAATATGGCCGGGTGTGGGTTAAAGATAATGACAAGAGTTATCTCGGACATCAGGTTTTTCTACAAAGCGAAGATTCAGCCGCCAAAACACCCAAGCTGATGCCGGTCAATTTTTACTCCAAGAATCCCGCATTGGCCCAGCGTGAATTCTCCGAGGCTGTCGAGCGTTCCGCCTCGCCGGCGAAATTCCGACTAACCTCTCACAATGTGATGAACCCCAACAACCGGCCAGACCCCTTTGAAGAAGTCGCCTTGCAGAAGATCCGCAGCGAGAATCTGGCCAGCTATTACCAGCTTGAAGCCACCACCTTCCGCTACGCCCGGGCCGTCTATCAAAAGGCCTCCTGTATCGCCTGCCATGGGGATCCCAACGCTGCACCCAACGATGTCAAAACCCGTTATGGCACCACGCAGGGTTTTGGCTTCAAGGAAGGTGATGTAGCCGGGATCATCAGTGTCCGCCTGCCGGTACGATCCTTTTGGGATGCTGCCTTGCAAGTCGTGGGCTGGGAACAGATTCTCATGATTTTGTCGGCCTTTGTGATCGCCATGTTGTTTATTCGCTTCTCGGTGGTGGTGCCCATTAAAAATCTGACAACCGCCACCGAGGCTATTTCGCTCGGAAAACCCGCAGAGCTTGGACTCAGCGGCATCAAGTCCAACACCCGCAACGAGCTGGGACGGCTGATGCACGCTACTGAGCGCTTGCGCGTCAGCATCCAGATGGCCATGCAGCGCCTTCAAAAGAAAGGTTAGCCAACCGGACGGGTTATTTTTTTATCGGTTACCGGATCGAGACCCCCATGAGTCAAACGAATACAATCACCTTGCCCGACATCGGGGATGTCCGGCAGGCCGCCCTCATCGAGGTTCTGGTAAAAGACCGCCCGGCGGCTGTCTCCGGCGAGACGGTACATCCGTCAGCCACCAACACTGCGGATATCGAAACCGACCTGGTGATTCTGGGTGCCGGCCCTGGCGGTTACACGGCCGCCTTTCGGGCCGCCGATCTGGGTCAGCGGGTGGTGCTGGTGGAACGCTTTCCCACACTTGGCGGGGTTTGCCTGAATGTTGGCTGCATCCCTTCCAAAGCGCTGCTCCATGCCGCCGAGGTCATCGATCAGGCGGCGGCCATGGCGCACCTCGGCATCCGTTTTGGGGCACCCGAGATCGACCTGGAAAAACTCCGAACCGGCAAGAACGCGGTGGTCAAACGCCTCACCCAGGGACTCACGCAACTGGCCAAGCAGCGCAAGGTTCAGGTGTTGCAAGGGTTGGCCCAATTCGCCTCGCCCCATCGGCTGACCGTACAGGGCGCTGATGGATCCCTCTCGGTGACCTTCCGGCACGCCATCATCGCTTGCGGCTCGAGTCCCGTGAAAATTCCCGGATTCCCCCACGAAGACCCCCGGCTGGTGGATTCTACTGATGCCTTGGCACTCAGCGACATCCCGGGTCGTCTGCTGGTCATCGGTGGAGGTATCATCGGTCTGGAGATGGCGACGGTGTACGCCGCCCTGGGATCCGAGATCGACGTGGTGGAACTCTCCGAAGGATTGATTCCCGGCTGCGACCGCGATCTGGTCAGGGTACTGGAAAAGCGTATCCGCAAAAAATACCGGCGGATCCTGCTGGGTACCCAGGTGACCGGGATCGTCCCTCATAGCGACGGTCTCGAAGTCCACTTTGCGGGGCCCAACGCCCCGGCTTCTGAGCGTTACGACAAAGTTCTCGTGGCCGTCGGACGGCGTCCCAATGGCAAGACCCTCGCCGCCGATGCTGCCGGAGTGTCTGTGGACGAACGAGGTTTTATTCCGGTGGATCCTCACCAGCGCACCAATGTCCCCCATATCTTCGCCGTGGGTGACGTAGTGGGCAATCCGATGCTGGCCCACAAGGCCACCCATGAGGCCAAGGTGGCGGCGGAGGTGATTGCTGGCCAACCGGCGCGTTTTGACCCCTTGGCGATTCCTTCGGTGGCCTACACCGACCCTGAGATTGCTTGGATGGGATTGACCGAGGAACAAGCCAAGCGCCAGGGGATAGCCTACGAAAAAGGCGTGTTTCCCTGGATGGCGAGTGGACGGGCGCTGGGGATGGGCCGGGACGAGGGGTTGACCAAGCTGCTGTTTGACCCGCAAACCCACCGTCTCCTCGGGGCCGGAATCGTGGGCCCCCATGCCGGCGACCTCATCAGCGAGGCCATGCTCGCCCTGGAGATGGGTGCCGACATGGAAGACCTGGCCCTCACCATCCATCCCCATCCCACCCTGGGAGAAACCCTCGGGTTGGCCGCCGAGATGGCCCATGGATCGATCACCGATCTGCTGCCACCGAAAAAACGAGGGTAAGAAACCATGCAATATCGGGTACGACCCGGCGGCTGTTTGACCGGTGAATGCCGGGTTCCGGGCGATAAATCCATCTCCCACCGGGCCGTGATGCTCGGCACCCTGGCCGAGGGCGTAACGGAAATCCAGGGATTTTTGGAAGGCGAGGACAGCCTGGCGACGCTCCGGGCCTTTTGTGACATGGGCGTTCCCATCGAGGGCCCTTCGCAGGGGCGACTGCGGATCCAGGGGGTCGGACTGTATGGCCTCCAGACACCGCCCAGTGTCCTGGATCTTGGGAATTCCGGCACCTCGATGCGGCTGATGGCGGGTCTGTTGGCCGGCCAAAGGTTTTCCAGCACCCTGGCGGGAGATGCCTCGCTTTCCAAACGGCCCATGCGGCGGGTCACCGAGCCCCTGGCGCTCATGGGAGCCCACATCGATACCCAGGACGGCCATGCCCCCCTGGTCATCCAGGGTGGCCGACAGCTCTCCGGCCTGCGTTATCGACTCCCGGTTGCCAGTGCCCAGGTCAAATCCTGCCTGTTGCTGGCCGGGCTTTACGCCCGAGGCGAGACCTGGGTGAGCGAACCCGCCCCCACCCGGGATCACACTGAGCGAATGCTGGCGGGCTTTGGCTATCCGGTTTTACAGGAGGGTGCAGCGGTTGGCGTGCGGGGTGGTGGCCGTCTCCAGGCTTTCCCCATCGAAATCCCGTCAGATATCTCCTCGGCGGCCTTTTTTCTGGTCGGGGCCAGCATCGCATCGGGTTCGTCGTTACGGCTTTTGCAGGTCGGCATGAACCCCACCCGAACGGGCGTGGTTGAGATTTTACGCCGCATGGGTGCCCATATCCGCATTGAAAATCCGCGCTCGGCGGGTGGCGAACCCGTGGCAGATCTATGGGTGGAATCTGCCCCCTTGACGGGTATTGCCATCCCCGAGTCGCTCGTCCCGCTGGCTATCGACGAATTTCCGGCGGTCTTTATCGCCGCCGCCTGCGCCACGGGCGAGACCCTCCTGACCGGGGCTGCGGAACTCCGGGTCAAGGAAAGCGACCGTATTCAGGTCATGGCCGAGGGTCTTGCGACCTTGGGGATCACCGCGCAACCCACTCCGGACGGCCTGCGCATTCAGGGTGGAATACTCAGTGGGGGGCACGTCATGAGTCACGGCGACCACCGTATCGCCATGGCCTTCGCCATGGCCGCCCTGCGAGCTTCGGGAGGCATCGTCATCGAGGATTGCGCCAATGTCGCCACGTCCTTTCCCGGTTTCGTGGCATTGGCCCGGGCGGCGGGACTGGGCATTGAAGCGAACCCATAGGTCATGAGCAAGCTCCTTTCGATAGATATGGCAGATGGTTTATATGAGCGAATGAAGCGCATGAAGAAGGAGAAGGAGTCCCTTTCCTGCCTTATAGAGCGCGCACTGGATGCACTAGATGCCTTTGGCGATGTCCCCCAAACGGATGTTGCTAGCCTGGAAAGTCGCTTGAAGGCCTTGGAGTTAAGCGTGGATGTGATTATTGAGCGCCGAATTGAAAGAAATGAGGCTCGTCTGAAAACACTGGAGGAACAGGCCTTCGCAGACTTGTTTGTTGATATGACACAGGATGCCGCAGGTGATGAGGTGCTGCAAGAAGCACCCAAAGTTAATAAAATGTGGGGTGATGATTTGTCACCCCGTTGCAAGGCAGATGACAGCGTTGGGGGGTACTGACAGAAAAAGTATCGAATTTTCATACTGTATTGTTGTACTATGCACACAGTTTTATTCCACTAACGAGGTCACACTCTTGAAAACCCAGCCAACCAGCTACCTCATACCCAAGGACACCCTGGATACATTGCGCACCCTGGCGCAGGATGTAGGGAATATGTCCGGCACTTTGCTACACGCCATCGAAGCCTTGGAGACACCACCTTCCCCTCCTGTCACGGATACTTCGGAAAGCCGTATTGGCGAGCTACTAAAGCGATTCGATGGCGTTGCGTCGTCCTTAGGCCAAATAGCCACCCGAGTGACCGCACTGGAGTCCCGTGGTGCGACGGTTGTACCACCGGCTAATAAAAGCAAGGTGGTTAGTGAATCCGGGAATGCGGGAATAGAGGCTCCACAAGCCCGTACGGCAACGGCAGAACCTGATGCGAAAAACCCGCGAGTGGTCTATCCGCCAGAAGTTCGCAGAATGGCCGTAAATATGCGACAGAAAGGGAAGAGGTCTGCGGACATCATCATCGCCATTCACAGTCAATGTGGATACGCGCCAGACAAGAGCAATCTGTCCAAGGTTCTTAACCGGTGGGAAAAAGAATCCGATTCTTCCACTGAGCCGTTGTCTCAGGTGGTGGCAGTTCAGAACGAACCGTCACCTGAAGTCGAGGATGCGGGAAAAAAACCGGATAAGAAAAACCCGCGTTTTATCTATCCGCCAGCAGTTCGCAGGATGGCCCTGGACATGCGAAAGAAAGGGAAGAGTACGGATGCCATTGTCCTCGCCATTCGCAAAGAATGTGGACATGCACCAGGCAAGAATAATCTGCCAAGGATGTTGGATGGGTGGGAAAGGGAGCCTAACCCTTCCAGTGAGCCGTTGGCTCGGGAAACAGCTCGGGAAACAACACCGCCTAGCATCACAGTGACGACAGTTCCCGTTGAATCACCGGCCGATAGCGGAGATGCCAAAAAAGACGCGCCACAAGCCCGTAGCACAGCAGCAGTGCCAAACAAGAGACCCCAGCGCAATTATCCACCCGAGATTCGCAGGATGGCTGTGGATATGAGACGGAAGGGGAAGAGCAACGATGCCATCATCTCTGCCATCCACAAAAAATGCGGATATGCGCCAGACAGAGGCAATCTGACGACCTACTTGAATCGCTGGGGGGATTCAAAATAAGGCACCCCCCCTGCCCCCTCTCTCCTTGAGGGAGAGGGGGCGGCGCAGAGAGTTAAGACAGGGTGCCGATGGCATCCAAAACCGCCTGCAATGCGGCCTCGAAGGGGACACGGGAAGTCTCCTGGCCGGCCTTCAAGTCCTGCTCAAAGCGTTCCGCCAAGAGCGCCAATTCGGTGGCCCCGATGGATTTCCCCAAACCTTTGAGGGTGTGGGCCAGCCGGATGGCATCCTCACGGGCACCGGTCTTCAGGTCGTGATCGAGTTTCTCGCTCGCATCGGCAAAACTGGCCTGGAAACTCAATAAAATGTCGCGCAGCAGTGGCCAATCGCCCAGTAATTGCTGAACCGCAGAGGCCAGATCGAGCCCGGGCAGTTCAAAGGGAAGCGTTGGGTCTCCCTCCTCCCAACCTCCCTCCGCTGGGGGGATGAGTTCGATTTCCTCCTCCAACGGGGGAGGGTTAGGGTGGGGGCCAGGGGGAGGACTAGTGTCGAGGCTCGGCCCCAGCCGCACCCATTTCAGCAAGGTGGCCGCCAGTTCCCGGGCATCGATGGGTTTGGTGACATGAGCGTTCATACCCACAGCTTCCGCCGCCTGTCTATCCTCCTGCATGGCGGCGGCGGTCATGGCGATGATGGGAAGATTCCGTCCTCGCGGAGTGGCGCGGATTCTACGGCTGGCCTCGAAGCCATCCATCTCCGGCATCTGGAGATCCATCAGCACGGCGTCGTAGTCCTGGCGGGCCACCTTGTCCACCGCTTCCAGACCCTGCTGGGCGATGTCGGCCACTAGGCCCATTTTTTTCAGGAACCCCTGGGCGACGATCTGGTTGGTGAGATTATCCTCGACCAGCAAAAGACGAGCGCCGTGGATCGGCCGAGTCATCTCGAACAGTTCGGGTAACACGGGCAGATCGGCCGTTGCTTTCGGATCAAACCGCATCGGCTGGCCGAATTGCAATTCGGCGGTAATGTCGAACAGGCGTGACGGGGTCACGGGTTTTTCCAGCACGGCGTCGAGGGCAATCCCGGTAGCGGCCTCCAAAACCGGCTCGCGGCCAAAGGCCGTGACCATGATCACCAGAGCGGGACGTGTTCCGCCGCTGACGGCTTCCAGTGTCCGGAGGCCGCGCGCCAGTTCCAGACCGTCCATCCCCGGCATCTTCCAGTCGACGAGTACCAGTTCAAAGGGTTTTCCGGAACGCTGGGCGATGGTGGCTTTTTCCAGTCCATCCGCGCCCGAGTGGGCCAGAACCACGTCGAAAGACCAGGCATGAAGCATTTTTTCGAGAATTTTTAGAGAGGTATCCTGGTCATCCACCACCAGCGTCTTCATACTCCGCAGGGGCCCAGTGCTACACCGTGGTCTGCCTGCGCGGGCCAGACACAGCGGTAGCGTGAAGGAGAAGGTACTGCCCTGGCCGAAAACGCTTTCCACCCGGATCTCGCCCCCCATCCGCTCGATCAGGTGTTTGCTGATGGTGAGTCCCAGCCCGCTGCCGCCGTATTTGCGGGTGGTCGAGGGATCCGCCTGGCTGAAGGACTGAAACAACCGATTCATCTGTTCTCCGGTCATGCCGATGCCGGTGTCGCGCACGGTGAAGCGGAGCCGATCTCCCGCAACGGCCCCCTCGCCGTCCTGTCCGATCCTTTCCACCCTGATGTGAATCTCACCGTGCCCAGTGAACTTGACGGCGTTGCCGACCAGATTGTTGAGTACCTGCCCGAGACGCAGGGGATCACCATTCAGGGCGAGGGGCTGCGGGGGGACGACATCGAAGAAGATCTCAACACCCTTTTCCTCGGCCTGGAAGGAAAACAACGCAGCCAGGTTATGGAAAATGCTATCCAGCCCAAAGTCCAGAGCCTCCAGCGTCAGACGTCCGGCCTCGAGCTTGGAATAGTCGAGGATGTCGTTGAGGATACCCAGCAAGGCCCGGGCGGAGTTATCCACTTTTTGCAGATAATCCCGTTGTTGGGGATTGAGCGGGGTATCCAGCACCAGTTGCGTCAGGCCGATGATGGCATTCATCGGGGTGCGGATCTCGTGACTCATGTTGGCCAGAAATTCGCTTTTCGCCTGGTTGGCCTGCTCCGCGATCCGTTCGGCCTGCTTGACGTTTTCTATGTCGATATTGCAACCATGCCATTTGACAATCTCTCCCTCCGGATTCCGGACGGGGGTTCCCCGCACCTTGAACCAGTGATAGATGCCATCGTGACGGCGAAGGCGATACTCAAGGTCGTAGTTCTCACCCGTTTGCAACGAGTGGATCCAGGCCGCCAAGATCCGCTCGCGATCCTCCGGGTGAAGATGCGTCGACCAGTTTTCTATGACGGGATCGCCCGAGTAATCCACCCATTGCTGGCTGAGATACTCAATGTGGCCCTCCGGGCTAAAAGACCACACCATGTGTGGCATGGCCTCGGCCAGATTACGCCAGCTTTCGCGGCTGCGCTCGAGTTCGGCTTGAACCCGAACCCGTTCCGTGATGTCGGCCAGGGTGGCCAGGCCGAATTTTCCCTCGCCGCTGTTAAAGCGGTTCAACAACAACTCAATGGCAATCTCGTGACCCTCCCGATGCAGGGCGTACAACACACGATGGGAACGATAGGCGTGCTGGGCGGGGGCCATAAAAAAAGCCCGGCGCAGTTCAGCAAACCAATCCCGATGGGCTAGCGGCACCAGGATCTCCACGGGTTTTCCCGTCAGCTCTTGGGCGGCATAGCCCAACAGGGTATCCAACGCCGAATTGCTCATGACAATGCGGCCCTCGACATCAACGACTAGGAGACCGTTGGTCGCCGAGGTAAAGATCAACTGGAAGCGATCCTGACTTTCCTTCAGCACCGTTTCCGCACGCTTGCGCTCGGTGATGTCATGGATGCCCACCAGTGCGTGCATTTGCCGCTGGTAATAGAGAGGCAACGCCCAGTAGAGACCCACCCATGGCTGTCCCGTCTCCCGGCGCGTGACCTGCAATTCAAGCGCGCTGACGGGTTCTCCCTTCAGGGCGCGAGCTGCGGGCCAGGCCGAGGGCTCCAAGGCACCACCACCGGCGTCGGTGTATTCAAAAAGGCGCATGAAGTCATCGAGTGTTGACAAGGGGCAATGGGGCGAGAGGCCGTGCAGGTGATACAGGGCCGAGTTGGCCCAGGTGATCTTGCCGTCGTGATCGATCAATATCAGGCCATCGGGAATGCCGTCGAGAATGACTTCCAGGAGTCCCTCGCTTTCCTTGAGTGCCGCATCGATCCGCTTGCGCTCGGTAATGTCCTGGATAAAGCCAAAAAAATGATCTTCCGCGAAGGAGATGCTGACCTCGATATCGATGACCTCGTCGTCCTTGCGTTTCCATCGGGTGACGAAGCGATCATTCCCGGAGGCCATGATCCGAACCATGCGGGCGGCGATATTCTCGGGTGTCTCCAGCACCTCGAGATCGGCAATGCGCAAGGCCATTACTTCGGCTTCACGGTAGCCGGTGATCCGGCTCAGGGCGGCATTGGCATCGACGATCCGGCCGCTCTGATCCACCACCAGATAGCCATCGATCGAGGTTTGCAGTGCCACCAGGTAACGCTTGGCCATGGCACCCTGACCGGCGGCAAACATCAGTGTTCGTCGACGCCAGAACAGCCAGAAAATGGCCATGATAAAAACCAGCAGAACAAATGCCATGACAAGGATAGCCATCCCCACCATCCGGGCCATCTGCTCGGTCTCGGTGCGGTCGACCTTGGTCACCATGACCCAGGGGGTGCCACGAACCGCCTGGACGGCCCCAACCACTTCCACGCCGCGATAGTCACAGCCCGTCATCATGCCCGACTCGCCCCCCACCAGCGCCTTTTCAGCCAGCGACCGGCGGCCGATGGGCAGGCGGAAGGAGAGCGGCGGCATCTCCGGCTTGAAGCGCAGTGGGCTCAGAAACAGGATGTCGTGGCCCTCCCGGCGCGCCAGCAGGGTTTCCATGGACGGACTGGAAGCGAACCGTGACTCTAAAGAGGGAAACAGGGTTTTCCGGGCGTCCACCTCAAGGTAGATAATCCCCACCACCTCGCCGCTCTCATCGCCGTTGGCAAAAACCGGATGAGCAACACCAAAGACAATGTCACCTTTTGCTACTGGGTGCAGATCCACCAGCGCCAGGTCGCGAATGCCGGCGGCCTCCCGTAGGGCTGCCAACTCGGTTGGTTCCAGCGGATCATGGGGGGTCGGCGCGACAACCTCAAAGGCCTTATCGACCACGATGACGCGGCGATAGCCATATGACCGCTGGGTGTCGGCAATGGCCTTGTTAAAGCGCGGTGCCTCCTGGGCCACATCGATGGCGCTCAAGGTTTTCCAGACGGTGGGACGCGCGGCAAACAGCTCGGCATCGCCATGCCGCTCGGCCAGCAGCGACTCGATCTGCGCCACCTTGGCTCCGGCGAGAACCTGCAAATCTTCCAGTTCATCGCTGATCAACAGGCCGGCAAGGAACCGGTACGATCCATAAGCACTGGCGAGAACCATCAGGCTGGCGAGCGCAAACAGGAGGACAAAGCTGGCGATAGGCGATTCCAGGGCTTTTTTGTGGTGGCTGCTCTCACTCAGGGTCATTATGGGTTCACCGCTTAATCTATCCGCCAAAACATTCATTCGTAGGTTTTTTCGGAAATGGCCATATGATGGAGAGTATAATTTTACCACTTTCCCGCTCCGGACACCGGGGCAAGATGCCCCGGCTCCTGTTGTTTTGGCCCCGCACGTCTTTAACGCGGGTAGCCTTCTGCAATATATTCAAGAGGCTAGTCCGTGTCACTCCCTGCCAGCTCCTCGTCACCACCGCACCTCTTGGTAACCCCACCTCCTCCCGAACGCTTGGCTCTGATTCTTGAAACGGTGTCGGACAGCATCCTGATTGTCGATGCCCGGGGTAGCGTGTTATTTACCAATGCTGCCGCGCAACGGCTGTTGGGCCAAGCGGATTTGCTGGGTTACACCTTTGGGCTGCCGCTGGTTCCGGAACAGGGTTTTTCGGACATCCAATTCCTGCACGATGGCGT
>JBAXSA010000043.1:0-13741 GCA_037130945.1 Pseudomonadota bacterium
AAATAATCCGCGCCCATCAGGGTCTCCGGAGACACCAGCGCGAGTTTTGGAATCCCTTTGCTGAAAAGTCCAATATGGGACAGTTGCGGATCCTGATTCAGGGTGCGACAGACCACGACTCGGGCACGATAGCTCGCGCCGGTGAGGGGAAGGTCAATGAAGGATTGCACAAGATCCAGAATGGGCAGCGGCAACCCACGCCAAGTCTGAAAACCCAGGAGCCAGGGAGAGGCCAGGGGAGGCTGACTAGGATCCTGATAACCAATGATCTCGGCTACGGCGGTGTTGGGGATTAACAAACGCCAATCACCCAGCGGCAATACCAGGCACCGGATCGAGGTGGGTAAAGCAGTCGCCGGGTTCACAGCCGCGCCTCCGCCACCAGGGTTTGCAGGGTCGCGATCAGATCGTTTTCTTCAAAAGGTTTGCCCATGTAACGGTTCACTCCAATTTCCAGGGCTCGTTCGCGATGTTTTTCGCCGGTTCGAGAGGTGATGACAATGATCGGCAAAGAACGATAGGCCTCGCTATTTCGCAGGTGGGTGGCCAGCTCAAATCCATCCATGCGGGGCATTTCGAGATCCAGCAACATCACATCGGGGGTATGTTCCTGCAGTTGGGTGAGGGCATCCACGCCATCCTTGGCGGTCACCACCAGGAAGCCATGACGATCCAGCATGCGGGCGGTAAATTTGCGCACGGTGATGGAGTCGTCCACCACCATGACCGTGGACTGCTTGCGCACCGGCGCGAACGCTGGTGTAGAGGCCAGCGCGGGGGTGGCAGTGACCAGGGTTGCAAGGGTGGCCGTCTCGCTGCCCAGGGTGGTGAGACGACGTACCCCCCTCAAGAGCGCGGCAATGTCGAGAATCATCGCCACCTGCCCTTCGGCCAGGATGGTACCGCCACTGATCCAGCGCACATGGCTCAACTGGGGGCCCACGGTTTTCACGACAATCTGGCGCGTACCCAGGACTTGATCGACAAAGAAGGCCGCACGATAGTCGCGAGAGCGTACCAGCAAGGCGGGCAGACGTTTGCGGCCCTCGTTAAGCGAGGGGGGCACCCCCAGCAACAGACTACCCAGGTAGTTGACCTCATACTGGTTACCGGCGTAGCTGAAGGGCACCTGATTGCTCAGGTTCGCCGCGAGCCAGCTACGGTCGATACGCGCCACGCCCTCGATGGTCGTGGTGGGTACCGCGAACACGTCTTCGCCGACCCGCACCAAAATGGCATCGAGCATCGCCAGGGTCAGCGGCAGGCGGATGGTAAAACGGGAACCGCGGCCGGTCTCGGAATCAATGTCGAGACTACCGCCAAATTGGCGAATGTCGTTGATCACGACATCCATGCCCACGCCACGACCGGCGATCTGATTGATCTGGCGGGCGGTACTGAAACCCGGCTCCAGCACGAACTGCTTGATGTCGTCATCACTCACGACGGCATCCGCCGTCATCAAGCCGCGCTCAATGGCACGTTGACGGATTGCGACCAGATCGAGACCCGCACCGTCATCGGAGACTTCCAGCAAGACATCGTTGCCCTCTCGCCACAGGCGGATACGCACCTCGCCCGTGGGGGGCTTGCCCACTTCGGCCCGGCGTTCTGGCGATTCAATCCCATGCGAAACGGAATTGCGCAACAGGTGTTCGAGCGGCGACACCATGCGTTCCAGAATCGACCGATCCAGTTCGCCCTCGTCGCCTTGAACATGCAGCTCCGCTTGTCGGGATAAAGTCGCGGCGGCTTGGCGCACCACCCGCGTGAGGCGTGGTACGACCTGGGAAAAGGGCACCATGCGGGTTCGCAACAAACCATCCTGGAGACTGTTGGCAACACGCTGTTGCTGTAGCAAGAGAGTATCGACCTCGCGCCGCTCGGCTTCCAGACTCTCCTTGATATTTTCCATGTCATCAAGGGTCTCCATGAGAGTTCTGCTCAACTCCTGAATGCCGGTAAAACGATCGAGTTCGAGGGGGTCAAATTCATCCGTGCGGTTGTTTTTGGTGGGTTGGCGATCATAGCGTGACAGCATCTGCGCTTCGGTTTCAATGGTCATGCGCCGCAGCTGATCCCGCAAACGAGACACGGTTTGCTCCAGTTCATCCAGCTGAAAGCCCACTTCGCTGCTCTTCTGTTGTAATCGGGCCCGGTAGATGTTGATCTCACCGGAATCGTTCACCAGGGCATCGAGCAGGTCGGCGCGCACACGCACCTGATTTTGCTGAGCCTGCGTCGCCGCAGTGGGACGAGTGGCGGGCGGCTGTGCGGCAGGGGGCGGACGTGGCGGCATGGCCGATACCGAAGAAGACGGCGTTATGGCTGCGGGCGTCTTCGGCCGGGGCGGCGCGGGCACCTTGGCCACGGGCAAAGGCGCGGCGGCTTGCACCGGCGCCCGGGATGGCCCTGCGGCTACCGTACTCAGCTGTTCCATCAGTCCGTCGTGGCGGTGTAGCGGCCCACCCGATTTTACTTCGTCGATTTGGTTGGCCAACCGGTCGGCGGCCAGCTGGGCAAGGCCCAGCAAGGTGGATGTGCTGGTTAGCCGACCCTGGGTGACGGCCGACAATACCGATTCCAAGGCGTGGGCCAGATCGCCCACAGCCGACAAACCCGCCAGCCGGGATCCCCCCTTGAGGGTGTGCAAAACCCGCTGAAGATTGTCCACCGGCGCACGCGCCTCGGGATTCTCTCGCCAGGCCCGCACCCCGGCATCCAGGGTCACCATCAGTTCCTCGGCCTCCTCGACGAAAATCCCCAACATATCCGGGTCGCCCTCTATGGGAACCAGGGTTTCGCCTAGGGGAACCGCCAAGGATTCCACCGGGGTTACCACAGGCGTTGGGGCAGATTCCACGACTTCGGCAGCCTGCTCCGGCAAAGGCCGCGCCGCTTCCGGGGGTTGCCCGGCCGCCATCGCGCCGAGCTGCTCCATCAGCGCATCGTAGCGGTGCAATGGCCCACCGGCTTTCACTTCATCGATCTGGTTGGCCAGCCGGTCGGTGGCCAGTTGGGCAAGACTTTGCAGGGCCGGTGTGCTGGTCAGGCGGCCCTGGGTGACAGCCGACAACAGCGACTCCAGCGCATGGGCCAGATCGCCCACGGCCAGCAATCCGGCCAATCGGGAGCCACCCTTGAGGGTGTGGAGAATGCGCTGGAGATTGTCCACGGGCGCACGATCATCGGGATTCTCCCGCCAGGTGCGCAACCCGGCGTCCAGGTTCAGGGTGAGTTCATCCGCCTCCTCGACGAAGATCCCCAGCATGTCCGGATCGCCATTGATGGATTCCAGAGTTTCGCCCACAGCCAGCACCCAGGGTTTCGGCGTGGGCGCGGCTTCCGGCAACAGGATCTGAGGGCTTTTCACCACCAGGGGTTCGTCGGCGGCCATGGGTAACAATTCGGTGTCTGGTAGCCCGAGATCCGAAGCCAGATAGGTGGCCTCCCGTTCAGCGGAGGTTTCCGGAATCTCTTCAAGATCAGGTGCCTGCAACCATTCCGGCTGTTCTATAAACAATTCGTAATCGGGTGTTGGGCTGAATTCCGGATACAGCGTACCCGCCGGCGTGGGGAGCAAGGCATTCTGTGGTTGGAGTTGCTCGGGGGGGTCGGGCGGCACCGCCGGCGGGTTGGGGAGTGAGTCTGTCAAGGCCACAGCAAGAACCTGGGTGTCCGACATGGCGACGACATGGGTCAATTCGGACAGGAAAGACGATGCCGGCATTTCACCGCCCGCCGCCACCAGGGCCGTCACATGCTCATGGAGCGGATGGACATCGGGTAGCGTCAGCCGGGGATTTTCCACCATTGCCAAGATGTCTTCCATCATCACGACGCCCTGATTGAGCAGCTCGCGAAACTCGTCATCCCGGCTTAACCCTTCAAACAATCGTTGACAGGATAGTTTATAGAGCGGGCCCGCCAGTTCGGCGACCGGGGTAACCCCCGCCATGTCGGAACTGCCGCGCAAGGTATGCAGCGCCCTGGAAGCCAAACGATCCAGGCTGATGTTATGGGGATCCAGGGTCAGGAAGCGCCGTAGTATCTCGATATGACCACGAGCCTCGGTCAGATAGATGTCGGCGAGGGCAGAATCGACCTCGAATCCGGCGGGTTCCTCCTCGACGTTCTCGAGAGACTGCGCGACCTCGACCCATTCGGTGGGGAAGGAGGAGGGTTCGAGGGAGGGGGCGGGTTGTTCGCCAGATGCGAACGCAGAGGCCTGATCCATCAAACCCTGATCCAGGGTATCCAGATCCAGCGCGGCCTGATCCGGTGCGATCAGGTGAGACAGCCGCTCCACCGCCGAGGCCATGAGGGACATCAGGGGGGCATTCACCTCAACCGTCCCGTCCATGACGCGGTTGAGGAGATTCTCAAAGGCCCAGGAGAAATCTCCCACCCGCTTGGCACCCACCAGACGACCACTGCCCTTGAGGGTGTGGAAGGATCGCCGCAACCGGGTCATCGCCTCCTGGTCGTCATAATTTTCACACCACTGCGGGGCGTACTCCTGAATGACGGCCAGTTCTTCACCGGCTTCTTCCATGAAGATTTCGTACATTTCGGGATCGATATTAGCCACACTGGGTGGCGGCACTCCCTGATTGGGGGTCTCCACGAGAGGTTCATCTTCCAGGGTGAGTTCGAATATCCCGGTGGTTTCAAACTCATCCGATGCCCGAGTCTGTCGCCCCCCAACATCCAGAACCAAGGCAAATCCTGCCTCAGGTTCGGCGGCAGGCAGTGCTAGAGACTCAATGGGAATCTCCGCAACCCTAGGCGTGGCTCCGAGTAGAGGAATGGCCGATGGGGGAGGGGAGGGGGTGACTACCACCGGCGCGGCCTCTGGCAGAACCAGGGCATGACCCGTCAGGGTTTCCACCGCCCGGCGGCCGATGGCCAGAATCGCCTTGAGATCACCCTGGTTGTCGGCCAGGGATTCCATAAAATACTCGATGCTGGATACGACATCGGCTACCAGGTCGAGTTGTGTCGAATCGAAAGGATGGCGGTTCGCCATGGGCCCCTGAGCAAGGCATTGGGCGAGACCTTCGAGAATCATCGCGGCCTCGACCTGAGACAACACACTCAGAGCCCCGGCTACCTGACGCAGAGCCCGGAGGATCTGAGTCAAGGGGGTGATATCCTGCGGCGCGTTGGTATAGGCCACCATCGCGTCCTTGATCTTGAGCAGTTCGGCACCCGCCACGGTCAGGGTCAGACGTGCCAGCTCCCTCTGGGCCGTGGGTTCCTCTGGCGCCAACAAGCGAGGCTCGCCCTGGGTACCACCCGCCAGGTGATTCAGGGTGTTTTCAACCGCGACCAAATCGCTGGCCAGAACCAGCAAACGATCCTCAAGGTTTTCCGCACCCTCCAGACGAGTCAGACCTTGGGCAACCCGTTGCAAACGCTCACGCAGCTCCGGCTGACCAATCAGCCGCACGGTTTCACTCAACCGCCCCAGGGGTACGGCCAGCACCGACAGGCTGGCAACGTCACGAGTGCCCCGGGCGACCTGATCCAGGGCATCCTGAATTGGTGCCAATTCCTGCACAATCGCCCCCGCCAAACTGGCTATGGTGCCCTGGTTAGGTGCCGAAAGCCGGGCACGAGCCACCTCCCGGCGTTCCTTGTCCGGCAGCAGCCGATCCAAGTCATAATCCTGGATGAGGGTGGCCACGATCTTGTCGGAAGACCCGGAACGTGCCAGCAGATACAACTGTTCACCAAAGAGCTCTTGCGCCAAATCGGACGAAACGGTGCCCTCCATCAACTGCCGGATGATCTTGTCAACCTTGCCGAGCGCCGCTTTTGCCTTGGGATCCGTGATCAAAAGTCCTTCCCGCAGGGTTGCGGCCAGTCCCTGAGCGGCCCGGAAGACCTGGCACAGGGTTCCAGACTCGGCAGCCTCGGTCAGTGCCTGAAATACCTGCTCCATCGCAACCAGGCTGTGGAGGGGATCGGTATTGCGAAACCAGCCCAAAAACGCCCGCTGGAAACCCGGACGCAATCGTTGTGCGGTGGCTTTTAAACGTGCCAGACCGCGTGTATGCGGGGGAATGAAGGGTGGCAATTCCCGGATGAACAGATCAGCCTCACCCCAGGCGGTCTGCCCACGTGCGATACGCAGATCATTGACGATAGGCAAGAGTGCCTGGCCCACATCGTCCCCCAGGCTATTCAGGTTTGCCAGGTAGTCGGGGATCTGAATGAGCGCCAACATCAAGGCCTCACCGGCCTCCCGGTCGTGAGGAACATCACCCTGTCCAAAGGCTAATGTCAGGGCCTCCATTTCCTCAACCAGCAAGGCGGCGCCCCGCAGACCCAGCATGGTCAGGGCACCCGCCACCTGATGCAGAGCCTGCACGCTGGGCAACAGGCGGGCACGAGACTCGCCATGTTCGATGAAGGCCTCAATCGCTTCCCGAGTCGTCTTAACGGTTTGTTGAATCTCGTTACGAACCCAAGGGAGCCCGGCAATTGCGGAAGTAGCCGACGGCTGCATGTCCTAATTCCTCTGTCTGGCCATGGGGAGGATCACCACAGTGGAATCCGCCCCATGTGCCGTTGGCGGCACGGGTAAGGTGCGGCACCGGTTTACCCTACACAAGGCACCACCCCATTCATCTGGCCCATTTTTGCCGTTAACGCTAGTCTGGCAGGCGGAAACCCGATACCGACTGTTGAAGTTTTTCGGCCAGTTCCGCCAACTCACCAATGGAGGCAGCCGTCTGAGAGGTGCCATCGGCGGTTTGGGTTGTGATCTCCTGAATGACATTCATGGTGTCGTCCACACCAGCGGCTTGTCGCGATTGTTTCTGCGCAGAATCGGCAATCTTGCGGGTGAGGTCGGCGATGTAGTTCGACACATTCTCGATCTCCAGCAGCGATTCGCCGGCCTCCTCGGCCTGGCGGGCGACCGTCACCACCCCACCCGTGCTGGCTTCCATCGAGGACACCGCCTCGTGGGTGTCGGCCTGAATGGTCTTGACAAGGCCCTCGATCTGTTTGGTGGCATTGCCCGCCCGCTCGGCAAGCCGTTGTACCTCGTCGGCGACCACCGCAAAGCCCCGTCCCGCTTCCCCGGCCATGGCCGCCTGCATGGCGGCGTTGAGTGCCAGGATGTTGGTTTGATCGGCAATGTCATCGATCAGCTCGACAATCTCGCCGATTTCCTGTGAGCTTTCACCCAGCCGCTTGATGCGTTTCGAGGTTTCCTGGATCTGGTCGCGAATGGTATCCATGCCGCGAATGGTCTTGCGCACCGTTTCACCGCCATGGGCGGCGGTTTCCACCGCACGCGACGCCACCTCGGCAGACTCGTTGGCGTCCTTCGACATTTGATCAATAACGAGCGTCATGCCACGAATGGCCTGGCTGCCCCGGCCGATTTGCTCGGTCTGAATCTCGGTGGCCTCCTGCAAATGCAGGGCAATGGCACGGCTTTCCTGTACTGATCCGGTCACCCGCACGGCCGTCTGATTGATGGTGGTCACCAGACTGCGCAAGGCATCGACGGCATAGTTCACGGAATCGGCAATAGCCCCGGTGATATCCTCGGTGACGGTGGCATTCACCGTCAGGTCACCATCGGCCAGATTGCCCATCTCGTCCAGCAACCGCAAGATGGCTCGCTGGTTGGCTTCATTGATGGCGCGGCTATTGGCCTCACGAGCCCGGGCGTCCGTCACCAGCTGAATGGCGGTGAGGAGCAGGAACACCAGGGTCGCGATGGCCGCGACGATGGCCGGCCCCAGCCCCACCGTAATCCCGCCTAGGCTGAACCGGCCCGGTACCTGACGGTATTGCTCGGTCAGCCTGCGCAGGACATCGACGATTCGGTCTCCCTGGGTTTCTGCCAGGGTCACGGCATCCAGCACCGGGGTCAGTTTGGGCAACAAGGACAGCACATAACCCGTTAGTCCACGCAGCATCGCGTATTGGGACTCGATGCTGTCAACTTGCTGGCGGGCCTCGTTATCTTCTAGTTTCTTGATGAGCAGCTGGTTGTCACCGCTGCGCAGCGCCGCGATCAGGCGTTCGTAACGCTCGCCGATGGACTGCAAATCGTCCAGGATCTTGATGCTGGCCCGGCCTTCCTGAATCGATTTGCTGGCCCGCACGTCGAATTGTTCCGCCATGATGCCGAGCTGCATGGCAGCCTGGATTTGGGGTGGCTGGGGCTGTTTGCTTTTGACCAGCAGTTTTACCAGCCCATCCGTATCTTCCGTGATATTGGTGACCAGCGCCTCCACCATTTTCTTGCGTTCGCCAAGCTCCACCGCCAATCCCCGGCTGCCGATCACGCGGTTGAGGCTCTGACTCATGTCATCCCAGGTCTTATCCAGCTGATCCAGATTAGCCAGGGTCTCGCGGGGGGACGGGGGTACCCCATCCTTGGGCGAGCCAACCCGGTAAGCGGCGGAGAAGTTTTCGAAGTCCTTGCGAAGGATCTTGAGTTGTGCGAAGGCTTCGGGGTCGCCACGCACCGCTTGGGCTGCGAGACGTGCCATGTGTGAGGGTAACAGCTGTTGTTCGCCCGCCCGTTGCAGATAATAGGCGGCGTGATCAGCGGTGGTCTGGATGTGGAAGAACATCCATAGCGCCATAGCCATTGAAATGGGCAACAGCAAGCCCAATAGCCAAACGGCGCGAGTAGAGACGACGCGCTTGTCGCCAGGTCTGGATGTGGTGGTTGCCATAACCCCTGATCTCCCGAAAAAAATCGCCGGTTCCCCGTGGATACCCGGCAAGGTCTATACTGATCTGTTAAGCCGCAGCCGCCTGAAATTCAGGATCCGCCAGCAGGCGGGCCACGTTGAAAACCGGCCAGCGGTGATTATCACGCAAAAACGCGAACGACAAGAAACCCAACAATCGACTGCCGCCGGTCTCGGTTGGCACACGTTCCCGCAACCAGAAGTGCCGCATGGCCACGGTTTCTCCCACCAGCAAACCCGAACGGAATCCCTCATGGCTGACCACCAGCACTCGGCTGCGCGGTGTCTGCCGGGTGGGCCGTTCAAACAAAAAAGCCCCCAAATCAATGACCGGCAGCAAAGTTCCCCGCATGTTGGCAATCCCCAATACCCAGGATTTGGCACCTGGAACCCGGGTAACGGTATGCGGCAGGTTCAGTATTTCCTTCACCTGGTCGAGTGGTGCCAACAGACTGATGTTGCCAAGCATAAACAACACCCCATCCCAATTTTCTTCGGCACGATGATAATGAGGCAGACCCGTAGAACCCAGACGGGCGCGACGTTCGATGTCGGCCAACCGCCGGAACATAGCCTCCGGACTGGGCGGAGGAGCCTGAGTCATGGTCATGGCAACTTAAGCCCTTTGATGGCAGCCATCAGATCCCGTTCCGTGATGGGTTTCACCAGATAAGCGGAGGCGCCCTGTTTCATCCCCCAGCTTTTATCGGTTTCCTGATCCTTGGTGGTGACCATAATGACAGGAATCGCCTTGGTTTCGGGATCATTGCCCAATTGACGAGTGGCCTGAAAGCCGTTGAGTACCGGCATCACCACGTCCATCAGGATAAACAGGGGCTTGATTTCACGCGCCTTGGCAACGCCTTGCTGGCCATCGGCGGCCGTCGCGACACTATAGCCTGCCTTCTCCAGAAAATTTTTGAGGATGTAGGTCTCGGTTGGCGAATCGTCCACCACTAAAACCATACCGCGATTTTTCAAATCGGTCGGACGATCCTCTTCGGAGTCTTTAGAGTCTTTACGAAAAAAGCTGATCATCAAAAACTCCTGAAACCCCGTCCCTTTAGGGAGGGGACAAACGAACAATAAAATTAGGTGCCGGTCTTTCCCGGCTGTCAGACCCGTAAGGGTCTGGTCACACGACGTTTAGGCCGTGGTGGTGTGACGGTGGACACATCGGCGTACCGCATCAAGAATCTCGTCACGGGTAAAAGGTTTCGTCAGATACGCCTCGGAGCCCACCACACGACCTCGCGCCCGATCAAAAAGGCCATCCTTACTAGACAACATGATGACCGGCGTGGATCGGAACAGGGGGTTGCTTTTGATGAGCGCGCAGGTCTGATAACCATCCAGACGCGGCATCATGATATCGACAAACACCAAGTCAGGATGGCTGTCGACGATCTTCGACAGCGCCTCAAATCCATCCTCGGCCACCAGCACTTCACACCCGGCCCGGCGCAACAGCATCTCCGCAGACTTGCGAATCGTCTTACTGTCGTCGACCACCATGATCTTGACCCCGGCTAGTCTTGGGTCTGCCCCTTGAGGAGCAACACCACTTCCTCCACCCCCCGCTTCTGGTTCAGCTGTCATGAGCCCTCGCTTAACCATAAAACCCTGATACACCAAACTTCGAAGGTTGTCATATCCAGGCCGTCAACTCGGGCTTGGACACATCAATAAGCCTAAACCATAACAAGGGCTTCGCCGCTTCGCAAGCACATCACTCCGAAAGCCTTGCCAGGCAGTCTTTACTTATCAAATATTTATATAAATATCATAAAGTTAAATATTAAGTTGTACTCTACCTCCATGGATCCGTGTTCTCACATCAGCGTGCCTACGCCCAAGGTTATTCTTTCTCCCACCTATTGCCCCCTCGAAGGAGGGGTTAAGGAGCGGGAAATTTGACAGGCACAACAAGTTTGGGAAAACTGCCTGCACCACCTGTTAGGTTTTTTGAGCGTCAGCAACCAAAGGTTTTTTATGTGTCTCGGCATTCCCATGCAGATTCGCGATATCCAGGGTTTTGTCGCGCACTGCGAGGCCAAGGGTGTGACGCGCGAGGTGAATCTTTTCATGTTGCAACACGAACCCCTGGCACCGGATGACTTCGTGGTGGTGCATGTGGGCTACGCCATTCAGAAGGTCACGGAGCAGGAGGCGCAGACCGCCTGGGATATCTACGACCAGATTCTCGCCGCCGAAGACGAAATGGCCGCCCGCCAGGGATTTCCCGGTGCTGACGCATGCACGAGTTAGCCATCTGTCAAGCCTTGCTGGATCAGGTGAGGTTGTTGGCCAACCGCGAACAAGCCACTCAGGTCACCGCCATTCGGCTACGCATTGGCCCCTTGTCGGGGGTGGAGGCCGCCCTGTTGATCAACGCCTTTCCCCTGGTGGCGGCTGGCACCCTGGCGGAAGGCGCAGAACTGACGTGTGACGATGCGGCGGTGCAGGTGCGTTGCCGGGATTGCAGACAAGAAGGCGAGGCCTCGCTGAGTTGTCTGCTATGTCCCCACTGCGGAGGTTTTCATACCCAGGTCATTGCGGGCGACGAGCTGCTGTTGGTCAGCCTGGAATTCGAACGGACCCCGGCGAAGTCCGCTCACCCATCCCACCCAAGGAGTGACGCCCATGTGCGATAGCTGTGGCTGTAATCTGACGACCGGTAACCGCCATTTGGTTGAAACGGGCGGTGCCCTGGCCGTGACCGCCGACGGCCATGGCTCGATAGAGGTGCTGCAAGGTCTTCTGGAGGCCAACGACCGCCAGGCCCATCACAATCGCGAGCATTTTGACGAATACCGGGTGCTGGCGGTCAACCTCATGTCCTCGCCAGGCAGTGGTAAAACCCGGCTGCTGGAGGCGACGATCCAGGCTTTGCGCGAAGAGTTCCGCATCGCCGTGATCGAAGGAGATCTGGAAACCGAAAATGATGCCGAGCGCATTCGCCGTGCGGGTGTCCAGGCCGTGCAGATCACCACCGGAACCGCCTGCCACCTGGATGCCCATCTGGTTCATCGGGCTTTGCACGAATTACCCCTGGCGGGACTGGATCTGCTGTTTATCGAAAATGTCGGCAATCTGGTGTGTCCCGCCAGTTTTGACCTTGGCCAGCACCACAATGTCACCCTGCTCTCTGTTACCGAAGGCGATGACAAGCCGCAGAAATATCCGGTGATCTTCCGGGCCTCCGAGTTGATTTTGGTCACCAAGATGGATCTTCTACCCTATTTGGAGGATTTTGAGGTGGAGCGGGTTCGCCGGTCGGTGCGAGCGTTGGCCTGCGAGGTCGAAGTCCTGGCCCTGTCGGCCAAGACCGGCGAAGGGATGGATCCCTGGCTTGCCTGGTTGCGTGCGGCCTGCCAGGCGCAACGGGCCCGAACCGTAGGCCAGAAACCTTCGTTTCAGCCTCACCACCACGCCGAGACTTGAGCCGAGTGTCCGCGACAACGCCACAAGCATGGCTGGCACGCATCCGGGCGCTACCGCTGCCGCCCCGGGTGCGCATCATGAATGTCTGCGGGGGACATGAGCGCGCCATTGGATTGGCCGGATTGCGGGCGGTTCTGCCAAGCGCCATCGAACTGATCCCGGGCCCCGGTTGTCCGGTTTGCATCTGCCCCGAGGAGGACATTGATACCGCCATCCAGCTCGCCCTGAACGAACCGGTCACCCTGGTGGCCTTTGGTGACATGCTGCGGGTGCCGATCAATGTCCAGAAGGGCGAGTGCCGCAGCCTGGCCCAGGCCGTCGCGTCCGGGGCCGATGTCAGGCCCATCGCCTCCCCGGCCGAGGCGGCGGTGATCGCCCGCCAAAACCCAAATCGTGCCCTGGTGTTTTTCGCCGCCGGTTTTGAAACCACTACTGCGCCCGTCGCAGCACTCCTGGCGGAAGGCATCCCGGAAAACCTGTCGATTCTCCTGTCTGGACGCCTGACCTGGCCCGCCGTGGCCCTGCTTCTGGATTCCGAAGCCCCCGGGTTTGACGCCCTGGTCGCGCCAGGTCATGTCGCCACCGTCATGGGCCCAGAGGAATGGGCCTTCATTCCGGAGCGTCACCAGATTCCCACCGCCATCGCCGGTTTTAATCCGGCCAGCCTGCTGGCAGCCTTTTATTCGATCTTGCGTCAACTGCTTGAAGGTCGGCCCTTTCTCGACAACTGTTACCCCGAGCTGGTGCGTCCCGGCGGCAACCCCTCTGCTAGGCGCTATCTGAACGAGACCCTCGAGGTCGTCGATGCCAACTGGCGGGGAATTGGCGTCATTCCCCGCTCGGGCTACGCCTTGCGTGACGCACTGGCCAGTCACGATGCCCGCCGGCGGTTTCCCAGTCATGCCGATCCCCACCGCCGCCGGATTGGCGAGATGCCGCCCGGCTGCGATTGCGCCCGGGTGGTACTTGGCCGCCTGACACCCTCGGAATGCCGGCTCTTCGGCCGTGCCTGCACCCCGCGATCCCCCGTAGGGCCTTGCATGGTATCGGACGAGGGAGCCTGTCACATCGGGTGGAGTCAGGGCGTTCGGACTGGGAACATAGGCACCCTTCCGTGATCCTGGAGCCCCATGCAAGACACTCATATTTCCCTGGCCCACGGCAATGGGGGGCGTCTGATGCGGGAACTGATCGAAGAGATCTTTGCCCGTCATTTTGCGAATCCCGACTTCGACGCCCAAGCCGATGCCGTTCCGATCCCGCTACCCGAGGGGGGCGGCGACGTACTCATCACGACCGACGGCTTTACCGTCCAGCCCCTGGAGTTTCCCGGTGGTAATATCGGTGCCCTGGCGGTACATGGCACCTGCAATGATCTCGCGGTGTGTGGTGCCACGCCGCGTTTTTTGACCCTCAACTGTTTTATTGAAGAAGGCCTGGAGATTGCCCTCCTTGATCGCCTCGTGGCGAGTCTGGCCGTGACCGCACGCGCCGCAGGGGTGCGTGTCGTAGCGGGTGACACCAAGGTGCTGCGTCGTGGCGAGGGCGGTGGATTGTATCTGGCTACC
>JBAXSA010000044.1:0-13651 GCA_037130945.1 Pseudomonadota bacterium
TATTCCTCTGAAGTTTACATGGGTACATTTTACATTATTTGGAGGCCGCACCCTCAGCACCAAGGTCATGGGTCTGCGGATCCTGCTCGAGGCAACGCACGGCGACGATCTGGAGCTTTTGTGCTTATTTTCTTCCGTAGCCGCGCGTTCGGGAAACAGGGGCCAGTCGGACTACGCACTAAGCAACGAGACACTTCATCGGGTAGCCGCAGCAGAGTGGGTTCGGCGTAAAGGCCGGTGTCAGGTGAGATCGATCGGGTGGGGTCCGTGGGAAGCTGGCATGGTGACCCCCAGTGTGCGGACGCACTTCGAGGCGCGTGGGATACCACTCATCTCGCTCAAGGATGGGGGGCGGGCCTTTGTCCGAGAGGTCGGAACCGGTAGGGAGGGTGATGTGGAGGTGTTGCTCGGCGCGGGGCCGGAGGACAGTGTACGCAGCGAATTGGGGATTTTCGAGCGTCAGTTTGTCATGACGCCTTCACGATTCCCTTTTCTTGAGAGTCATCGTATTCGTGGGCGTGTGGTGTTGCCCGTGGTGCTGGCCATGGAGTGGTTCATGAGTACGGCGCGTGATCTGTTTCCGGCATTGGAGGTGGCATCCTGCGAAGACGTTCGTGTATTGAAGGGTGTGGTGCTTGCGTGGGAAGAGCGAGAAGAGCATTTTTGCATGCGTTGTTGGGAATTTGAGCGAATTGGCGCGAGGACGGTGGTTTCGTTGGAATTGCTGGGAAAGGGCGGGGTGCGACATTATACGGCACGAGTGACTTTGGTGGCGCGATCATCGAACCCTGGCAAGCCTGAACTGCCTAGAGCATCCGACGAGGCTCTGCACGAGGGTGAGCGAGCGGCGGCAGCCTATCAATGTGCGTTATTCCACGGGCCGCACTTTCAAGCGATTCAAGCGCTTGGGCCATCGTCCCCTGTAGGGCTTTCGGGTACCTTGCGAGGTGCGGGAGAAATGGGATGGGAGGACGATTCGTTTGTCCTGGATGTACCTTTAATTGATGGGGGTTTGCAGATGGCGCGTGTGTGGGGTTTTGAGCGTTTGGGGCAAGCGACGCTACCCACACGAATCGGGTCTTTCCAGTTGTTCCAGCCTGGTTTTATCCAGGGCCCGGTACAGGCTGTGTTGCGTGTCGATGCGCACGATGCGTTGCGAATATCTTCGACGGTCACATGGCAAGATGCTCGCGGTGGTTTGATTGCCATCATGGATGGATTCGAAGTGCATGTGACAACGGAAGAATTGACGACGAGCACATGAGCGACTCGTTCGAGCCCCTTGCGATGTCTGGATCGCCTGCGTTTAAGAGCATGACTCCGGAGACATTGATTTTAGAGGAAGTTCCAACCTTGTGGGTGTATTCGGGCAATAGCCGGGAGGCATTGCATCACCGGGTCGCAAGGGGTCAAACGTCGAGTGAAGGTTCCGCGCGCCTGGTTCTTTTGGCAACGGATCGCGATATTGGACAAAAGCGCGCTCGAGCCATGGAACTCCTGGTACAGAATACCGGTCCCGTGAAGGGACTGCGTTGGGACGAGGGTATTTATTTCCGCGAACGACCCATCGAGGGCGACATTGCATTTGTCTTTACAGGATCCGCAGGAGCCTACCCCGGGATGGGTCGGGAATTGACATTGGCATTTCCGGAACTCATTGACCGTCTGGAACGTTTCGGTGAGGTCGCCAAGGAAACGGCATGGGTATTTTCCGAGCGTGCCGATCAAGACATCACGACTGGCGAAAAACTCTGGGGTTCGTCGTTACTCAGCCAACTCCACGCCATCGTCACGCGCGAAATACTGGGGATCGTGCCGCAGGCTTCGATCGGGTATTGTTTAGGCGAGATAAACGCGTTGTTTGCGTTCGACGTGTGGGGAAATGTTGGGGATTTGCGGGATGGTCTGGTGAGAGAAGGGGTCTATGACCGGGCGCTCAGCGGCGATTTTCAGGTTGCGCGCACGGCCTGGATCCAACGAGGGCTTGCGCCGGCGGCATGGGAAACATGGCGCATCACGGCCCCGGAAGAGGTCGTGCAAGCTGCGCTGGCCAATGAAACAGATGCACACCTGACGATCGTGAATGCGCCAGGAGATGTGATTGTTGCAGGACACGCCGAAGCCTGCGAACGGGTGGTCGGTCGTGTGGGGCACGAGTACGCAAACGCACTCGGGTTCAACATGACAATGCATTGTCCGGAAATGAAAACCTTTGGATCCACCTGGCGGAGTCTAGTCCACCGGCCGACGACGGCCATGGCTAATGTGCGATTTTATACGCATGCAACCTGTTCAAGTTATGAGCTGTCAGCCGACACTGTTGCCGATGCGCTGCTCGGACAAGCCCTGCATACCGTGGATTTTCCAAAGCTCATTCGTCGTGCCTGGGACGATGGTGTACGCGTCTTCATCGAGCATGGTCCGCAAGGTGGCTGCGCCTCTTCGATCCGGCGAACGCTGATGGATCGGGAACATCTGGCGGTTTCGCTTGATTTGCGCGGTGAATCGTCACTATTGCAGCTGCTACGCACGGCGGGCGAACTGCTTGCAGGCGGTGTTTCATTCGATGTAGACGCGCTGAATCGGCGCCTCGAACCACTTGGAAACACGAGACGATCTTCTGCCAGGGTACACCCCATGCCCGTTGCGCCCTGGCTTCCTCCCGTCATCGAGTCGGTTTATCCTGTCCATTCACTACTAGCGCACAGACCGGAGACTCGTGACAACCCGATGCAGATGCTCCTGAAACGCTTTGAAGCGCATGCGAAACTGCTTTCCGAGGTACACCAGGAGTTTGTTACAACGGTGGAGCGTACTTTCAACAGCTACCTCGCCGCAAGTGGCGCGGCACCACAACCGCCGATTGCAACACCAGCCGTGATGCCAGTCACAGTGCGCACGAACCGGAAACGGGATGAGCATCTGATCGAACGAGTACCCATGACGCCTATTGGGCCGCAGTTTTCGCGTACTCAACTTGTGACGCTGGCATCGGGAAAGATTTCGTCAATTTTCGGTCCGCTGTTCGAACAGCAAGATGACTATGCCGTGCAGGTTCGAATGCCCGAACCGCCGCTATTACTGGCGGATCGGGTGACGGGGATTGACGCAGCCCCTGGCGTGTTGGGCATCGGGACGATTTGGACGGAGACGGATGTCTCAAGAGACGCGTGGTACCTGAATGCTTTTTACATGCCACCTGGCGTGATGGCTGAATCTGGACAGGCGGATCTGTTGCTGCTTTCCTGGATGGGAATCGACTTTCTGAACCGAGGCGAGCGAAAATACCGGTTGCTCGGCTGCGATGTGATGTATCACGGGAGTCCACCCCGAGTGGGGGAAACCTTGAAATTCGAAATCACGATTGACGGTCACGCAGCACAGGGGGACGTACGGCTGGTTTTTTTTCATTCCGATTGCCGGGTCGACGGGAAACTCCGGATGACGTTGCGTCATGGACAAGCCGGTTTTTTCTCAACGGAAGATCTCCGGGCACCGGCTGGTGTGTTATGGTCTCCCGAGGACATCGAGATCGCGCCGAGTGCCAGGGTGGATCCACCTCGCCTGGAAGCACCCCATTCCTATACGAAAGATCAAGTGGATGCCTTTTCCAATGGGCGGCCTTACGCATGTTTTGGCAAGGGGTGGGAACTGACTGAAGCGCAGAGGCAACCGCCGCGCATCCAGAGTGGGCGAATGAGATTTTTTGACGAGATTCTCGAATTCGATCCTTGGGGGGGGGCATGGAAACGTGGCTATCTGCGGGCACGTTTCGAGGTGACGCCTGATCGTTGCATGATGAAGGGACACTTCAAGGATGACCCCTGCATGCCCGGTACCTTGATGTGCGAAGCGGGATTTCAGCTCATGTCGTTTTATCTTGCCGCTCTGGGATACACACTGGACAGAGACGGCTGGCGGTTTGAGCCCGTGACGGGTGAACTTTTCGATCTGAAGTGTCGCGGTCAGGTGACGCCAGCAACGAAGGAAATCATTTACGAGCTTTTTGTCGAAGAAGTGCAAGCAGGCGAAACGCCAACGGTATTTTCCGACTTTCTAGGGACCGCCGATGGATTGCGAATATGTTACGTTCGACGTGTCGCAATACGGCTCGTACCCGACGGTACCCGTTCGATGCGTGTCGTTTCGAACGGAATCAGTTCATGAGTTTATCTGGACAAGTTTTCGCACCCCTGGGCGCATGGATTCCTATTGAGGAGCCCGCAGTTTTTTCGCCCGCAGAGATTGGTTTGCGGGTGGAACGGATACGTGAAACGATGCACCTTGTACGTCACCCGTCAACGGGGCATTTGGGACTGGCCCACGGAGGATCCCTCGTCACGCGAGAGGCTTGTCATAATGGCGTGGAACTGCAATGGCTTGCGACTTTTCCCGCCCTGTACCCGGAATGGCTTGGAGATCGCTCATTTGGCGAGACACACCAGGTTCGTTTCGCATACGTTTCTGGTGAGATGGCCAACGGGATTTCGACACCGGCCATGGTGATCACCATGGCGCAGGCGGGAATGCTTGGATTCCTGGGTGCAGGGGGTCTGTCGCCCGGCCGAATCGAGGCAGGGCTTGACGAGATACAAGGGGCGCTTGAAGGTGCCGGGTTATCTTATGGTGTCAACCTGATTCATTCCCCTCAGGCGCCTGAACTGGAAGATGCGGTTGCCAAACTTTTGTCTCGCCGGGGGGTTCCCATCATATGCGCTTCTGCGTACATGAATTTAACGCCAAGCCTTGTACGGCTTGCCGCTACGGGCTTATCACGAGATGGTGAAGGTCGTATTTTGCGCAGACACCATCTGTTTGCGAAGCTGTCGCGGCCAGAGGTGGCGCGACTTTTTGCATCGCCCGCACCGCAAGAGATGCTCCAGAGGCTGGTTTCCCGGGGGGAACTGACAAAACAGGAAGCGGCACTGGCGTCGGCCATTCCACTCGTGGAGGACATTACGGTGGAAGCCGACTCGGGGGGACACACGGATAATCGACCTCTTGCCGTACTGTTTCCAACGATACGGCGTGCGGTTGATGAGATTGTAAGAGCGCGGGGCTATGCGCGTCCCATTCGCGTTGGCGCGGCGGGTGGACTTGGCACACCCTCGTCGGTGGCAGCGGCCTTTGGGCTTGGTGCCGCGTATGTGGTGACAGGTTCGATCAACCAATCGACCCAGGAGGCTGGCATATCGGAAATCAGCCGAAAAATGCTGGCACAGGCCGACCTTGCGGACATGACCATGGCACCCGCGGCGGATATGTTCGAACTGGGCATGAAGGTTCAAGTGCTGCGTCGCGGGACGATGTTTGCGCAGCGTGCATTGCGATTACGCCAGGTGTACGAGCAATACGCTTCCTTGGAAGCGATACCCGAAAAAACGCGCCGGGAACTCGAGGCCGAGGTTTTTCGTGCGAGTTTCGATGACGTGTGGGCCGACATCCAGCGATTTTTTGAAAAACGCGATCCGCAGCAAATCGAACGTGCAAAAGTGGATGGGAAGCATCATTTGGCATTGCTCTGCCGATGGTACCTGGGCCAGTCGAGCCGGTGGGCCATCGAGGGAGATCCGGCACGGACACTCGATTATCAGCTCTGGTGTGGCCCGGCCATGGGTGCATTCAATGCGTGGGTGAAAGGCTCTTTCCTGGAGGCCGTGGCGCAACGATCGGTGGTTCAGGTGGCGCGCAATCTTCTGGAGGGAGCGACGATCGCGACACGCGCGGCACAATTGCGTGCTTGTGGACTGCCTGTGCCCGCGCAATGTTTCGATGCTCGACCGCGACCGTTGGGATAGAAGACGGGAAGACTGGCTAGCGGATTGTCATTGTCATGGTAGGTATTTTAGGCTATTTTGTGAAGGCTGCAGGCCATCGTCGTGACCGGACGAATAGACCTGGCAAGTGATGTCCTAGTCGTTGTCTTAATTAGAGTAAAATTTACATGAGCGAACACCCAAAGATTCCCACAATGATCCGCGTCATCGGCAAGGCGTGGGCAGACGAAGCTTTCAAGGCTGCGTTAATTTCCGATCCCGTCGCAACCATCAAGGCCGAAGGTATTCCGCTACCAGAGGGTATTACTATATCCGTAGTGGTACAGCCCACCTGTCAGGTTTATGTTGCGCTGCCGCCAAAATCTTCTGAAGGCAAGATGACGGTTGAGCCAATTCGCATGGATGGGCAAGAATTTCCACACATGGGCCAAGTCATGGTCAAGGCATGGATGGACGAGGCGTTTCAGACAGCACTGATCTCTGATCCAATCGCAACTATAAAAGCAGAGGGTATTCCGGTACCCGAGGGTGTTGCTGTGTCAGTCATTGTAAACCCCTCATGCCAAGTCTGGGTCATGCTGCCGCCCAAGCCAGTATCCGCATAAGACCGGTGGGCTGGTTCAGCGATTAAATCATTTGCCGCCGCGCGAGTTCGGCAAAGAGACCTTCGCGGTCGATCAATTCCTGATAGGTGCCTGTCTGCACCAGCCTGCCGCCGTCCATGACGAAAATCCGGTCGGCATTGACGATGGTACTCAGACGGTGAGCGATGACAATGCGTGTCGCGCGCAGTTTTTCCAGGCTCGTGCTAACCATTTCCTGGGCGCGGTTGTCGAGTGCGCTGGTGGCCTCGTCAAAGAACAGGATGCGTGGCCGGTTGACAATGGCACGCGCGATCAGCAGGCGCTGACGCTGGCCACCGGACAGTGTGCCGTCACCGTCACTGACCACCGTGTGCATACCCATCGGCATGTCGCGGATGTCGTCGGCAATACCGGCCTGGGTTGCGGCGTCCCAGGCATCCTCGAGGGTGAGCGTGGCGGCGGAGCCGATGATGTTGGTAAAAATGTCGCCAGACATCAGTTGGCCGTTTTGCAGCACCACACCGAGCTGGCGTCGTAGCGCGCCAAGATCGACACCGGAAATATCCTGGCGGTCGTAGTAAATCGAGCCGCTGGCCGGGCTTTCAAAACCCAGCAAGAGACGCAGCAGGGTGGATTTTCCAGACCCGGAGGAACCGGCCAGTGCAACGAATTCGCCTGGCTGGATGTGTAGTGAAATGTCCTTGAGGATTTCTGGCCCGTCCGGCGCGTAGCGGAAGGATACATGGCCAATCTCGATGTCGCCGCTTAACGGGCCGGGATGCGCCTTGCCGTGGGTGATTTCCGGAGGCGTTTGCAGGATCGGCTTGATGCGCTCGTAAATCGGAACGATGCCGAGTGCCCTGGTGAGCAGGGTGGTGGTGCCCAGCATGGCGGCCAGGAATCCACCGAAAGCGGCGTTGAAGGCCAGGAAGGTACCAGTGGTAAACGCCTGGTCTTGGTCGAGGAAGAAGGCGATGACGAAGAAGATCGCCATGCTTGCCAGGGTGGGAAATACCGAGTTAAACACATCCATGACACAGCCCACCATTTTCGCCTTGTACTGATGCTCCTGCTGCCTGGCATACAGCATTGCCCAGTTGTAAAAGGCCCGGCTTTCCGCGCCGGTCGTTCGTAGTTTGGCAATACTGCCGAGAAGCTGGAACACCAACCCGGAGACCTGCCCTCCGATATCTGCCAGATGTCTTTGATGGCGCAAGCGCAGAAGGCTGTTGAAAAAGGTAAAAAGCATGGCAATAGCGACCAGGGTGATCCCTAGCAGCGCCAGCGGGAAGCTGTAATAAAACAGCAGGAACAGATTGAATACGGAAAACACGGCGGACAAAAGTGTGTACAGGGGATTTCCCCACAACATCTGGCGGATGGCGCTGATTCCATTCGCCCGCATGGCCAGATCGCCCGCCGAATACTCGCGGAAAAACGGTGTGGGCAACCGCAGCAGGCGATCCCACACCGCCGCCTGGATGGCGGAATCCATTTTTCCCACGGCGCGCAATAGGGCAAAACCACGGGTGACCTCAAACATTGCGGTAGCGAAGGCACCAGCCAGCAGCGCCAGCGTGAGTTGTGCCAGCTGGCCCCTTTCCGCACCGGGAATGATGGTATCAAACAGTATTCCGGTCGCCATCGGGGTGACTATACCGAGCAGGCCAATCACCACGCCCATCGCCATGACCCTCCAAAAATCCCGGGCATTATCGCGGGCGCCGAATTGGATCATCTGCATCAGATTGACCGGTGCGTCGCCGAACGAGCGGTAAAAGCAGAAGGCGAAAGGCTGTAGGCTGGCGGCGACTTTCGCCGTGACCGCCAAGGCCGTGCCGGCAACCGGATCATGTAGGGTATAGCCGGTGGTGGTTTGCAGGAGGGCGACCGGCCTTTTGCCATCCTCCAGGAAGCCCAGGAGATGGCCGTTGTCCTGGCTCCACCAGGGGCCTTTCAGCGTCACCTGGCGGCGGCGTACCCGCGAGGCTTCGACGATTTCGCCCAACAGATCAGGTTTCCTATCGTTTTCAACATCGCCAAGCGGCGGTGCAACAAAAACGATGCCGGTCGCGCTGCCGACCAGACGGCAAGCGGCGAGCAAGGGGCAGTGGTTACTTTCTTCCTCTACGAATGGGGTGCCACTATTGTCGAGGATCGCCGAAAGCCGGAGCATGGCGTTGCGAATGTTTTGCGCCTCGTTGGCGGCTTTCCGGGCCAGGCGCTGCTGCGCTTCCTGTTCCGTAGTTTCGAATGATTCTGGCAAGTGTGGATTAGTCACTGGCGTCACAGACATCGATTCAAGCGGCGTGCATCAGGGTGGCGTAGGGCCCGTCGGTATGACGCATCTCTTCATGGGTGCCGCGTTGTACTACTTTCCCCTTGTGCAGCACGATGATTTCGTCACAATCCCGGATCGTACTGAGGCGATGAGCCACCATCAGGCAGGTGCAACCACGCCGGCGCAGGTTGTCGTCCACCTGCTTTTCGGTGACCGGGTCGAGGGCGCTGGTGGCTTCGTCCAGTACCAGGATGCGGGGATTGATGGCGAGTGCCCTGGCAATCTCGATGCGCTGCTTCTGTCCGCCGCTAAAATTGCCACCGCCTTCCTGCACCCTGCTCTCGTAACCACCCTGACGAGCGGCGATGGTATCGTGGATGCAGGCGCTTTGGGCGGCCTGGACGAATTGTTTCTCGGGGATGGTGCTGTCCCACATCGTCAGGTTGTCACGGACACTCCCTTCAAACAGGAAAATATCCTGGCTTACCATCGCCATGGAATTGATCAGCGTGGGGCGCGGAAGGCTGGCGCGCGGCTTGCCATCGAACAGGATTTCTCCTGACCAGGGCTCGTAAAGCCCCATGACCAGCTTGGAGAGGGTCGATTTGCCGCAGCCCGAAGAACCGACTAGCGCAACCCGTTCGCCGGGTCTGAGGGTCAGATTGAAATTCTCGATCAGTGGGGCTTCTAGCCGACTGTAGCCAAAGGTGACGTTGCGCAATTCGATATGACCTTGCAAAAGCGGCGTGACAGCATGGGCACCGTCATTCACTCCCACGGCTGCGACCTGTGAGTCGCAGCGATATTTGAGTACGTCGTCGAGGCGGTTCATATCGCCCTGCATCTCCTGGATTTTTGTGCCTATCGAGATCAACTGGTTGACCGGTCCGATAAAACTCACCATCAGGATCTGAAGGGCTGCCAAGGTGCCAATGGTCAGATGGCCCTCCATGATTCGCAGGCCGCCCAATGACAGGATCAGAATGGTCAGGAGCATGGACAGGAGGGGTGGTACGACCATGATCATGACGCCAACCGCCCCCATGTCCTGCTGGCCGTTCATGACCTTGGTCTGTAACCCCGACCATCTACTGAAAAAATCCGACTCCATGCCCGATGCCTTGAGGGTTTCCACCCACTGCAAGCCATTCATCGAGGTTCCCATTAGCTTGCCACTGTCATTGGCAAGCTTTTGGCCGGCATCCCGGCGCTTGCGCGAGACGTAGCGCAGGAAAACGATGTTGAGCGCCGTGATGCAGGTACTTACCAGGGTCAGGGTGACATCGTAGAAAAGCATCAACACCGCGTAGAAGACCACAATCACCAGGTTCAGCAGGGTGGCGGCGAGATCCCCGGCCAGCAGCTCGGCCACCCGGTTGTTGATCTCAACCCGGGTGCTGATGTCACCCGCTGATCGCTGTGAATAAAAGACCACGGGTAATCGTAGAACATGCCAGAAGAATTTGCTGGAAGTGGAAAGCGCCAGCTTGGCGTGAAAGCGGATCAGGTAGTATTGCTGAAGCCAGACCAGCGCACCGCGCACCAGCGTCGTAATAAACATCCCGATCAGCAGGGGTTTGACCCAGCTATCCATCCGGGCAATCAGAAATTCGTCGATAAAAATCTTGGTAAAAGCCGGCAACACCAGGCCAGGAATGACCAGCGCCAGGCCGGCCAGAATCAGGTAGGCAAGCGCCGGCTCGGAAGGCGGCAGGCGCGATTTCAGCGATGTCAGGAGACTACGCGGCTCGCCGCTCGGCTTAAAACCCGGGCCGGGTTTGATGTCCAGCACCTCGCCGGTGAACGACTGGTCGAATTCTTCCTCGGTGACAGTACGCGGTCCTCCGACCGGGTCGTTGAGGTAAACCAGCCCATGCTTGAAACCTTCCACCACCAAAAAGTGATTGCCATGCCAGAGTACGATCATCGGTGGCTTGATGGCCTTTAGCTCGATGGGTTCCTTGTGGGAGCCTTTGGCCTTGAATCCGTAAGTGCGCGCCGCCTCCAGCACATGGCTGGCCTTGCTGCCGTCGCGCGAAACGCCGCAGGCCTCGCGCAATTCCTCCAAGGTGACGATCTTGCCGTAATACCCCATGAGAATGCCGAGCGCCGCCGCGCCATACTCCACCGCCTCCATTTGCAGAACCGTGGGTGTCCTGACGCGGCGCGTACTACCAGGGGACTCTTTGGTTGATTTTGTTGAGTGACTCATCACTCAGATCCCCAGCTCTTCCCGCAGGATCGGAATCACCAGGCTAATCGGGTGCTGTTTTCTGACCGTGATGGTGGCTGCACAGAGCGTCCCGCTCTCAATTCTGGATTCCAGACCCTTGGATGACGACCATTTATAGCCACTGACCGTACTACTGCTGGGAATCAGGTCGGCTTGTACCGAAATGGGTGCTGACCCGGCGGTCAAGTGTTGCACTAGCTGTTCATTTTTCAGGATGCGCATCATGCCTTGGCTGGAAGAGGGAAAATCGGCCACCGTTCTGACCTTGCCCAGCATGACGCCGAATTCTTCGAGCCTGGCGGTCGAGGGAGAAATCCGCACCTCCATGTTGGTTTTAACCTTCTTGCCGTCGAGTGGCGCGACATAGATGTGTGCTTCGAGATCGTTGACGCTCTTGCCGATCTGTTCGATGCTGAAGATTGGCGTGCCGACGCTGACCAGCACGTTTTCGGATAGGCGAATCTCCAGAATGCGGCCACTGTAGGGGCTGAAAACTTGCGAAGACTCTCTGGCGTTGCGTATCTGGCTGGCAAGGTTGCGGCTAGTTTCAGAGATCTGGATGTCGATCGCGGCAAGCTCGTTCTGGTTCTGTTTGCGAACATCGATGCGACTCAAGCCTTTTTTCAGGATTTCGTTGCGGTTGTTGTTGATTTCCTGCTTCAGATGGGCGTGATCCAGCTTTGTGTCGAGCCACGTCTGCTGAGTCATCAGACCCTGCTCCAAGAGTTTGGCCTGTGACTGGATTCTGGCTTCCAGCATGCCCAGACGTTCCTCCCCAGTACGGATACGATCATTCAGGGTTTTTTCCGACGCCAGCAGGTAGGCGTTTTGATGATTCTCGCTCAACAGATTGATATTTTTTAGTTTTTCCTCCTGCGCCTGCAGTGCTTGCAGTTTGGTCTCGGTGTTTCTGATCTGGTTTAGCGCCTCATGGTTTTCAATACGCGCGATCATCTGGCCTTCACGCACAATATCGCCGGCATCCACCGCGATGTCGGCCACCCGTCCCGCGCCTGGTGCCACGACTTCGCTCACGCCGCTCGGGCGAATCAGGATGCAGGTACCGGCAACATGGGTCGGAATGTTGCCGAAAATGCCCCAGATAACGGCCACTGCCACAATGCCGCAGAGTACCAGCAAGGTTGCCCAGCCCTTGAGTGATGTCACCTGCATCAGGCTGTCGAGCTGTTCGGGCGATGACACCCGATCCAGGGATTCCTTGCGGAAGATTCGAGGGTCACCCATGGTGCATCTTCCTTAATCCTTAATCCATTAATCAAGTTTAGGCAGGCTGACGAGTTGATTCAGCCGAATGGACTGCTCGGTCTTGTTTTCGTCAAGCAGGGTGCCGGTTTCGAAATTAAGCCGCGCCAGCGAGTTGAAGTAGTTGAGCCAGTAGGAAATATGGCTTAGCTGCGCGTTGAGCAGCCGGTCGTTGACCGTCAGGAGTTCGACCAGGGTGGCGGTGCCAAGTTTCAGTTTGGTTTTCTCGTTTTCCACCGTGAGGCGGTAAAGATTGACGGTTTCCCCGGACTCCTTGAGTCGCAAGGCGCTGAGTGTCAGGTCAGACAGGGCGGATGTCACGGCAATGCCGATCGTGCGTTCCAGTGTAGCGACACGCAGGGTGTTTTGGTCGTACATGGCCGATTGTTGCAGATAGCGTCCGCGCGCAACGTTATTATCGAACGGCCACTGGTAGCTGAGGTTGAGGCCAACGTTGGGATCGCCGCGGTTTTTCCCGAGTCCTCCGATGGCGCTGCCGCCTTCACTGAGGCCCGCGTAGCCTACGCTAACGGCCAAATCGAGCCGTGGCTTGAGATCCTGTTGGTAAGCACTGGCCAGGATTTTGGCGGAATCCTGACGTAGTTGCGCCGCAGCGAAGTCGGCACGGTGCCTCATGGCCAGATCGATCAGGCGCGGGAGTTGGCTTTCCAGTGCGGAAAAATCGCTGTGGATGCCGGGAAACTCGTCGTTTGGTTCGAGTCTGGTGATCTGTGGGTAAGAGAGTCCTATGGCCTGCCCGAGACCTTTTCGCGCATTTAGCAGGGTCTGTTCGGCGGAGATGCGTGACGCGGTCTTGTCCAGCAGGTTGGCCCTGACCATATTGAGATCAGCAGCGGGAAGTTCGTCTGCTTCGATCACCGTGCGAACATTGGCCACCATTCGACGGATGCTGTTTTCGGTTTCACGGGCAATCTCGAGGTTTTTTCTGGCCGCCAGTAGGTTCCAGTAGGCGGTCAGGGTATTCGTGACATCTTGTGAAATCAAATAACGCAGATCCTGTTTGCTGGCTTCCCATTCCAGATGGGCGGCCGTTTCGCCGCTCACCGCCGATTCGCCGCCGCCTTTCTTCAGTGGAACCAGTACGCTGAAATTGACGCTGCCCCAATTTTGCGAGGACAGGTTGCTGATATTATTTGCGGTGCCGTTGTCGTTTGTCGTGCCGATGCTCGGGCTGAGTACCATGCCGTTCCTGAGAGGTTTTTCCAGCGCCAGCCTGTAAGAGGTCGCTTCAGTTTTGAGCTGGGATACTGGAAAACCCAGATGGGTATAATAATCACGGCTTTGCTGATTCATCGGGCTGTTATTGATGGTGTGATCGGCCGAAAGGCGCAAACTCAGGTCAAACTGTCCGCTGGCTTGTTGCAATACCCCCTGGCTGAATTCAACCTGCTTTTCCTGGATCTGGATGTCGGGGTTTTTGGCCAGGGTGAGGCGCACCGCATCGAGCAGGCCAATCGAATCAGCGGCGTAGCTTGTGCCGAGGTATCCGGGC
>JBAXSA010000045.1:0-13575 GCA_037130945.1 Pseudomonadota bacterium
CATGCCTTAACATACTGGCTTCAATGGTTTTCTGGCAGCGCTCTGAATCGCTGCCTTGGATCAGGCTATCCACTTAAATCGCGACACCCTGTAAAATCAATCGATTACGCTGAGCTTCTCTCGTGCCTGACAGCGACCTTTCAAGAAACTTCAAGAGACCGCCCCTATGCCCATAGACACGCACATCTTCCAGGACAACATGGATGTGATTTTCTTCACCGGGGGCCTGGCCTTCATGATGATGGCGCTGGCCATCGTCGTTCGTTACCAGTCCAAAACTCAGCGGGAACTCTCGAACATCCTGTGGCTACTGGCCGCCTTTGGATTCACGCAGAGTTTTCTGGAATGGACGGAGCTATGGCGCATCATTCGGGCCGATACCCTGTGGCTGGATCAAACCAGGCCCCTGTGGCGTCTGTTGTCCTACGGATTCTTACTGGAGTTTGGCAGGCAGTTGATCGGGATCTCACTGTCTTCCAGCCTTCTGGCAAGGCTGGCAAAATGGTGGCTGGGGCGGTGGCTTTACATTTCCCTGCTGGTGGGCATTCTTGTAGCCATGGTACTGTCGCGTCAGCCCGCCCTGGTCACGATGACCCGATCCTGTTATCTCGTGGGGCTTCTGGGTTCCTGGCTAACGGCCATAGGATTCCAGCGCTACTACCGCAAACACATCCTGCCTGCCATACCTGCAGCCGAGCTGGGTCAGCTTCGGGCCGCCAGCTATATGGCCAGCGTCGTCTTCCTCGCTTATGGGCTGATGAATGGCTTGGTGGTACCACAGGCGGACTGGTTCCGGGCCGCTGTTGTCAGTCATGAGGCCATTCTGGCGATGTTTCACGTCCCGGTGGAACTGTTTAGAACCCTGAATGCCCTGTTGATGGCCCTCTCGGCCGGGATATTTCTCAGGGTCTTTGATATTGAAGACATGCACAACTTGCGGGCCGCTTACCAGAAAACCCAACAGGCCCTGGACGATCTTCGCCAGCTCAGTCACCAACACAAGCTCATCCTGGCTTCGGTGGCGGAAGGTATCTTTGGCACGGACACCGGAGGCCGGGCGGTGTTCATCAATGATATCGCCCTCAAGATGCTGGGGTTTGAGCGCGAGGAGCTGATTGGACAATTGGTTCATCCACTAATTTATCCAGCCACTGCAACAGATAAAACCCCATTGACGGAAGATTGTCACACGGGAGAAGAGGTGTTCTGGCGGAAGGATGGATCGAGTTTTACCGTGGAATACCGTTATGCGCCCTTGATCGACGAATGCCAGGTCAAGGGTGTGGTGGTCGTGTTTCAGGATATTACCGAGCGCAAACGGATTGAAAACACCCTGCACCTACTGCAAACCGCAGTGGATCAGAGTCTCAACCCCATCATGATTACCGATACCCAGGGTTGTATCGAGTACGTCAACCGAGCCCTTGAAAATACCTTTGGCTATAGCCGCCAGGAATGTCTGGGAAAAAATCCCCACCTCTTTTCCTCCGGCAGGGATCAAATGGGTATTTATGACGAATTGTGGGCCACCCTGCGGGCCGGCCGGCCCTGGAAAGGGGAATTCATCAACCAGACCAAGGAGGGCGCGGAATGCGTGATCTTTGCGCACATCTCGCCGGTGCGCGAGCCGGGTGGCCGCATCACACACTTTCTCGGCATTCAGGAGGACATTACCGAACGTCAGCGTATCCTCAAGGAACTGGATCAGTATCGTCACCACCTGGAGGAATTGGTGGCGTTGCGCACCACCGCTCTACGCGAGACCGAACTCAAGTATCGAACTGTGGCCGATTTTACTTATGGGTGGGAGACTTGGATTGATGTCCAGGGACGCTGGCTTTATTGCTCGCCGTCTTGCGAAGGTATCACCGGCTATCGGGCCGAGGCCTTCATTGCCAATCCCGAGCTATTGCTGGAAATCATCCATCCCGAAGATCGATTGGCCGTGAAGCAGCACCTGTTTGACGTGAGTGCAGACAATCCGCCCCACAAGGCCAGTTTCAGAATCCAGCACACCGATGGCCAGATGCGCTGGATCGAGCATGTTTGTCAGTCTGTTTTCGACGATCATGGCGGTTACCTGGGACGCCGAGCCTCCAATCGTGACATTACCGAGCGCCAACTGGCCGAGGAGGCCCTGGCTCAGGCGCGGAAGGCCGCCGAAGCGGCCAACAAACGCCTGGCCGATACCATGTTCGCCATGGATCGGGTTGGCATTGCGATCTATTGGGTCGATACCGAAGGCCGCTTCCGCTACGTCAATGAAGCCGCTTGCGCCATGCTGGGCTACGGTCGTGAAGAATTGCTGAAGATGTCGGCTCCGGACATTGATTCCAGCATGCCGCGTGAGCACTTCAAAAGGATCTCATTACCCCTGCAAAGATACGGGGTAGGCCGTTTTGAAAGTATGCACCGTCACCAGGATGGACACGTCATACCCGTCGAACTCACGGTTTACCATCAGGAAGCCCAGGCAGACGAGGCGGATCGCCTGATTATCTTCGTGACCGATATCACCGAGCGCAAAAAGGTCGCATTGGCGCTGGCGACAGCCAAGGAAGGCGCTGATCGGGCCAATCGGGCGAAAAGCGATTTTCTAGCCAACATGAGTCATGAGATTCGTACGCCGATGAATACCATCATCGGTCTTAGCTACCTGCTCACCCAAACGACGCTGATTCCCAGTCAGTGGGATCAGATCAGGAAGATTCAAAATGCCGCTCACTCGCTGCTTGGGATCATCAACGACATCCTGGATTTCTCGAAGATCGAAGCGGGCCGTCTCAGCCTGGAACGTGTGCCTTTTGATCTCGACGACTTGCTGGAACGGGTCTTGAACCTCTTGTCCATCAGGGCCGAGGAAAAGGAACTGGAGATTCTGTTTGACCGGGATCGGAACCTGCCCACCACCCTGATCGGAGACCCGACGCGGCTGGGACAGATTCTGGTCAATCTGGGCGGCAATGCCATCAAGTTTACCCCGAAAGGCGAGGTCATCCTGCGGGTGGAGCTGGCGGGAGAAAGCGGCGACGAGATCCTGTTGCGAACCCATGTGCGCGATACGGGGATTGGTGTCGCCAGTCACCAGATTGGGCGGTTGTTTCAGGCCTTTAATCAGGAGGATAGCTCGACGACCCGGCGCTTTGGCGGCACTGGCCTGGGGTTAACCATTTGTCAGCGGCTGGTCGAAATGATGGGCGGGCAGATCGGGGTGGACAGCCATCCGGGGCAGGGTAGTACCTTCACCTTTACGGCCCGGCTAGGCCGTTTGCCAGGCAGCCAAGCCGAGGCACCTGCGGATTACGGCAGTCTCGGGGGGATGCGTGTCCTGGTCGTGGATGATAATGAGACGGTTCGGGAAATCCTCCGGGGGATGGTCAATGGTCTGCAAGGCGAAGGGGTGGTCAAGGACTCGGGGGAGGCCGCGATTCAGGAATTGGAGTACGCGGAACGGATTGGCAAACCCTATGGGATCGTTTTGCTCGACTGGCGGATGCCGGGCATGGATGGCATTGAAACCGCACGCTGCATCCAGGCCAACCCCAGCATTGCCGCGACACCCATTGTCATCATGGTCACCCCCTTTGGCCAGCCGAAGGTGGTGGAGCAGGCCAGAGGCCTCCCTATCCGGGATTTTATCTCCAAACCGGTGATACCCAGACTCTTGTGCCATAGCCTCTTGGGTTTGCTGGGAAAAACCAAAAGGGCGGCCGTGACGGAAAGCGGCACCGGTGTCGAAAAAATCGCCAGGCTACCGCACTTCATGGGGGCGCGCGTATTGGTGGTGGAGGATCACGATATCAACTGGGAAGTGGCGGAGGGCATTCTGGCCAAGGTCGGCATCGCGGCGGATCGTGCCATAAATGGGCGCGAGGCGCTCACCGCGATTCTGGAGGAAGGGCGTGTCTTCGATCTGGTGTTCATGGATTTGCAAATGCCCGAGATGGATGGATCGGAAGCGACGCAACGTCTGCGCGAACGTTTTGACAAAACGGCCTTGCCCATCGTCGGGATGACGGCGCACGCCCTGACGCACGAGCGGGATCGTTGTCTTGCGCTGGGCATGAACGACTATCTCACCAAGCCCTTGGACGTGAAAGGTTTATTGGCGGTTCTAAGCCACTGGCTGTCCCACCGGAGGGTGAGACAGGCTATCGAATCACCGCCCAACGGCCCGGTTCACCCGGCATTAGCGGGCCTCGATCTGGCGGATGCCGTGCAGCGTCTGGATGGCGATACCGCATTGCTAAAGCGTCTGATTGGCCGCTTCGCCGATCAATACGTCACCATTGGCGAACGATTCGGCGATTACCTGGCGAGACAGGATTGGGAAGGCGGTCATCGCTTAGCCCACGGTTTCAAGGGGGTCACCAAGTCCATCTCGGCGATTGAACTGATTCCACTGGCTCAGGCGCTGGAAACGGCCTTCATCGAGCAGAATGGTATGGAGGTGTACCGTTTGCTGGATCTCCTCGATGAGCCGCTAAAACGGGTGCTGGAAGGGGCCAATCAGTGGCAACCCTGATTGCCCTAAACTAGGCGATCTGCTTTGAACCCGGGGAGATAGGGATTTTTAACCAGAAGGTGCTGCCCCGGCCCACTTTGCTCTCCACACCCATCCGGCCACCGTGTGTTTCCACCACGAGTTTGCAGAAGGTGAGCCCCAACCCGGTCGAATACTTTTTGCTCTGCTTGTGGGCGGCAACCTGTCCAAATTTCTCGAAAACCCGGGCCTGTTCGTCCTGAGCCAGTCCAGGGCCCATATCGCTGACCTCGACACACGCCCACGGGTCAGCCAAATAGACACGCACTACGATCGTGCTGCCCTTGGGCGAGAATTTGATCGCGTTGCCGAGAAGATTGACAAAAACCCGCCGGAGGAGTCCTTCATCGATAGGAGCCGGGACGCTCGTACCAGCCAGCGTGATGACGATATTGCGTAGTTGTGCCTGGGACAGGACGGCCGATCTTGCGTCATCTGCCAGCGCCACGAGATCCTGTTCGGTAATATCGAGTGGCATCTGTCCCGCCTCGATACGGCCAATGTCGAGTAGGGACGCGACCATCTCGGCCAACTTGTCGGCGGCCCGGTGGGCCATGGACAGAAATTGCCGTGCCTCCGCTGCCAGATCCGGCCGATCCAGGGTCACTTGTAACCCGCCCAGAATCGTCTGAAGCGGCGAACGCATATCATGCACAATGAAATGGGTCAGGTTTTCCCGCAGGGATTCCAGCGTCTGAAGTTTGGTAAAGTCATCCTTGATCTGATCGTACAACCGCTTGGTGTGAATCGCGTTTCTGACCCGCAAGAGGACATCTTGGCGCACGATGGGCTTGGTGAGATAGTCGTTGGCACCGGCGGCAATCCCTTGCAGGCGTTGCTCTTTTTCCGCCAGGGTCGTAACCATGAGAACGGGAATCGGTGCCGTCCTGGGATCCTGTTTTAACCGCCGGCAAACCTCGATGCCATCCATGCGCGGCATCATGACATCCAGAAGGATGACATCTAGGTCTTCCGAGTTCGATTTCTCCAGCGCGTCGATGCCGTCTTCCGCTTCGATGACCTCGTGATCCTGGATGGTCAGGATGTCGCGAAGCAGCTCTCTGTTCCAGAGTTCATCATCCACCACCAGGATCCGGCCAGGCCGGTGGGATCTATGAAGCGACAGGATATCCATCACAGAGCCAGCTCTGGTTTTCCCCGGCAGATTTTATCTGGCGTGCGATCAGGTTTGTGGTTGAGTCGCCAGCAGGGTGCGTGCCAAGGCCAGGAGTGCTTCGGGTTTGGCGGGCTTATCCACGCAATGCTCGGGTTGCGGGAGCCAGTCACAGCCATCCATATAACCGCGCATTTCCACCAGACCCGTCAGCATGATCACCGGGATAGCTGCGGTCTCGGGGTCTTGGCGCAGTGTCTGGAAGACATCGTAACCGCTGATCCCCGGCATCATCATATCCATTACAATCAGGTTCAGGCGCTGCGAACGAGCCAACCGCAACGCCTCCTCGCCATTTTCGGCGCTCAGGATGCGAACGGGCAACTGTGATTTCAAAATGACTTCGACAAACTCCCGGCTGTCGGGTTCGTCATCGACGACCAAAACCGTCCACTGCTCACTCATAAAATTACAACCTGGCTTTAGCAAGAAATTCGCTATTTAACGGGGCAGTTGGGGAGTATCGGTCTCCATGGCAATGGCTGTCAAACGGTGTTCCATTCCTGATGGATGGGATCGCCAATTCCTCGACCTTTGCCTGGGACGAAACCGCTCGCGCCAGCCTCATCTGATCCGGATCCGGATCCGGATCGATCTCAGGTGGCGAGTGTCAGAAAGCGTCGCCACCAGCGAACCCGGTTGTGGGGCAGTGGCGGGGATGTTAGATCGCAGGGCGGGATCTGGCTCATGATCCAGCCGGGCAGTGGCGGGTTCTGGCTGAAACCACAGGAAACCCCGAGGTGATGGGGATCGTAGATTTTGACCAAGGTGGGCTGGGCCAGGTTGTCGGCGTAGACAATGCCGCAGTAGTCTTCTTGGTGTTCACGATGCAACAACTGATCGATCTCACGGATAAAACGCAGAACCTCGTCCTGGGAAGCGGGTGTCTGGGGAGGAGGCTGTCCCACAGCATAAAGATACCAGCCAGCCCCTGCCGCCTGGCCAAGACGCTCCCACAGGGCATCTAGCTGGTGCCAGCGCAGGGCCGAGGTAAAACTGCCACGACAGGCGCTGAGGAAGGGGTGTGGGGCGGCATCAGGGGCGGGCGGGTGTGACATGGGGACACTCGGGGTTGTCAGGTACGGAATCGTTTGATGCGGTCGCCCAGACCGATGGCCAGGCCTTCCAGTTCGCCAGCGGATCCCGCAGCGGTCTGAGATCTTTGGCTGTTTTTCTCGGCCTGTTGTGCGATGCGCTCGACATTGCGGGCGATATCCAAACTCGCCGTACTCTGTTCCTGCAGCGCGTGGGAAATGGCAGCGACCGCCTCCACCACTTGGCGGGCGCTCACCTGAATCTCGCCCACGCTCCGCCCAGCCGCATTGGCCAGCCCCGCGCCCTGCTCCACCAGTTGCACCCCGGTCTCCATGCCGCGCACGGCCTCCTGTGTACCCGACTGGATACGCAGGATCATCCCGGAGATCTCCTGGGTAGACGCCGAGGTTCGTGCGGCCAGTTTTTTGACCTCGTCGGCTACCACTGCGAATCCCCGGCCCTGTTCTCCGGCCCGCGCCGCCTCGATGGCCGCGTTGAGTGCCAGGAGGTTGGTCTGATCGGCAATCCCCTTGATAGTGGAAACAATCGCGGAGATCTCCTCCGACTGCTTGCCTAGCGTTTCGACGGTTTGAGACGACCGCTTGACGGTATCGGCAATCCGTTCCATCCCGGCCACGGTTTGGTGCATCACCTTGGCACCGTTTTCGGAGACCTGGCCCGACTGGGCGGACAGGTGGCTGGCATCGTTCGCGTGCTGACTGACCGTGGCCACGCTAGCTGTCATCTGTTCGAGCGAAGCGGCCATCGACATTGCCGCTTCACTTTGCTCCTCGGAGCCTGCGGCCACGGCGCGGGATGTCTCGGCCAGCTGGCCGGCCTGGCTCACCAGCTGTTCGGCGGCCTGGCGAATGTGGCTGATGATGTCGCGCAGACTCTGTACCATGTGATCCATAGCGTCCAGTAACTGGCCGATTTCATCGCCACTTTGTGCGGCTATCTCGACGGTCAGATCCCCCTCGGCAATCCGTTTGCTTAATTTCACCGCCCCAGATAATGGCCGGGCAACCCAACGGCGCGTATTGAAAGCCATAAAGCCCAAGAGTATCGGCACCACCAGGGCGATGACACCAAACGATTGAGTGCGGATCGTTGCCGCCTCGCGGGTGAACTCGTCGCTATAGCTCCCAGAGGCCACCAGCCAACCCCAGCGATCATAAGAAGCATAGGTCACCACCTTGAGTCGTGGCGCATCTTCCCCCGGATTTTTCCAATAGTAACGCAGGATGCCTTGCCGGTGGTTCGCCATCTCCCGGAACAGGAACTTACCGTTGGCATCCTGGGTATCAATGACATTCTTGCCGGTTAGTTTCGGATGAATCACTAACTGCCCCAGATTTTTGCCCGTTCCTTCCATGACATAGGGATAACCCGTCTCGCCGACCTTTTGGTTAAGAACTTCCCGGCGCAAGTGCTCCAAGGCATCGGTAAAGTCAAAGCCGATGAAGAGCGCGCCAATGACTTGGCCGCCCTCATCTTTTATCGCACGGTAGTGCGTCATGTAATCGCGGCCAAAGAGGGTGGCCCTGCCCGTATAGGACTCACCGCGTAGCAGCAAGACACGGGCGGGATGATCCCTATCCAGCGACGTGCCGATGGCTCGTTCGCCGTTTTCCTTCTTGACCGAAGTGGCAATGCGCAAGAAAGTCTCGTTGTGGCGGACAAAGATGGTTGCCACGCATTCGGAAAAACTCGAAAATCGATCCACGTCGCCCGTGTCGCCGTTCAGGATCCGCTCTCCATAATGTAGCTTGGGTTCCGCACCGGAACCGCCCATCTCCAAGCGGAAATGACCGGAAAAATAAGACGCGAACTCCCTGTCCCTCCGCTCCGCCCGCTGGTTCAAATTGTCCCCAAAGGCCGCGATCATGCTGACGATCGAATGATTGATCTGCTCCAGTTGTTTGACGTTTCGCTCTTCCAAGGCCTTGAAAAGCAACGAGGACTGTATCCAGGTCGCCCCGGCCATGAGTACAATCAGAACCACGGCCTGCACCAGGTTGAGCTTCGCCGAGAGTGAAGCCCGTTGCCACCCTGCAAATCGATGACCGGCATTTGTCATTCGCCAAACCCCTTGTTGAAGTGATCAAAATTGGGAAGATCTTAAAACATTGCAGGGAAGTCACGCCCGCCATAGCCCCGCGCTTTTTATCATACAATAAATATCCTGATTGAATATAACGAGGAAATTCCCATGGAAATCGCCCCCCTGTGGCAAAGCTTGTCCAACCTCCGGGAACGCCTTGACGCCCTTCGGAGGTATCTTTGACTTTGACCAAAAGAGCGAGCGGCTGACCGAGGTTCAGCGAGAACTCGAGACCCCTGGCCTCTGGAATGACTCGGCTCGCGCCCAGGCGCTGGGGCGAGAGCGGGTGGAGCTGGAGCGGGTGGTATGGGTGATCGAGCGCCTGTCGAGGCCTCTGACGGATGCTGGCGATCTCCTAGCCATGGCCGCCGCCGAGGAAGACGAGGTGACGGCCCAAGCCGTGGCCCAGGATCTCGCGGGGATCGAGCGCGAAGTGGCCGAGCTGGAATTTCGCCGGATGTTCTCGGGCGAGATGGACATCCGCAACGCCTTCCTGGATGTCCAGTCCGGTTCCGGCGGCACCGAGGCCCAGGACTGGGCGGAGATGATGTTGCGCATGTATCTGCGGTGGTGCGACCAGCATGGCTTCAAGAGCGAACTGCTGGAGACCTCGCCAGGGGAGGTGGCCGGCATCAAGAGTGCCACGGTGCGCGTCGAGGGCGACTACGCCTTTGGCTGGCTGCGTACCGAGATCGGCGTACACCGGCTGGTTCGCAAATCCCCCTTCGATTCCGGCAACCGGCGTCACACCTCGTTCGCGGCGGTCTTTGTCTCGCCCGAGGTGGACGACGACATCGCCATCGAGATCAACCCGGCGGATCTGCGGGTCGATGTCTACCGCGCCAGCGGTGCTGGCGGGCAGCACGTCAACCGCACCGAGTCGGCGGTGCGTATCACCCATCTGCCGACCGGGGCGGTGGTGCAGTGCCAAAACGACCGCTCCCAGCATAAGAACCGCGACCAGGCAATGCGCCAGCTCAAGGCCAAGCTCTACGAGCTGGAGATCCAGAAACGCAACGCCGCCCAGCAGGCGCTCGAAGAGACCAAGTCAGACATCGGCTGGGGCAGTCAGATCCGCTCCTATGTGCTGGATCAATCGCGCATCAAGGATCTGCGTACCGGCGTGGAAACCTCCAACACCCAGGCGGTTCTGGACGGTGGCCTGGATATTTTCATTGAAGCCAGCCTCAAACAGGGGCTGTGAGTTTTTTATATGACCTTGCGCATCGTGATTGCTCAAATCAACCTGATGGTTGGCGACATCGAAGGCAATCGCCATCGGATTCAGGCGACTGCCAAACAGGCCCGCGACACCCTGGGTGCCGATCTGGTGGTGTTTCCAGAGCTGACCCTAACGGGCTATCCCCCCGAGGATCTGCTGCTGCGTCCGGAGTTGATCGAGCGGGTCGAACGGGCGATCCTGGCACTACGCGACAGCGTGCGCGGCATTGGAATGGTGATCGGTTTTCCGCAGCGCCAGGACGGCCGGCTCTACAACGCCGCAGGTCTGATCCAGAACGGCACGATCCAGGCGGTCTACCACAAGATCTGTCTGCCCAATTACAGCGTTTTTGACGAAAAGCGCTATTTTTCCCCGGGTGTCGCACCCTGCGTGATCGAGTATCAGGGAATCCGGCTGGGCTTGACGATTTGTGAGGACATCTGGGAGCCGGAACCCGCCCGTCTGACCGCCCTGGCTGGGGCCGAGGTATTGCTGAACCTCAATGCCTCGCCCTTTCACGCCGGCAAGGAACAGACACGCGAAACCCTGGTGGCTCAGCGGGCCCGTGATCACCATCTGGCGATTCTCTATGTCAATCTGGTGGGCGGACAGGATGAACTGGTGTTTGATGGCGGTTCGTTTGCGATGGATGCTTGCGGTGTGCTGCGCTCGCGGTGCCCGACCTTCACCGAGGATCTGGCGCTCGTGACGGTCTCCCGCGTTGAGGGGGAGATTGTCCTGACGGGCGACACTCCGGCCGCCCATCGTCCAATTCTGGAGAGCGTCTATACGGCCCTGGTCTGGGGGGTTCGTGATTATGTGACGAAAAACGGTTTTTCCGGGGTGGTGTTGGGGTTGTCGGGGGGTATCGACTCGGCCCTGACCCTGGCCATTGCCGTGGACGCCCTGGACGCGGACGCGGTGGAGACGGTCGCCATGCCGTCCCGTTATACCGCGGCCATAAGTAACGAGGATGCCGAGGCCGAGGCCAAGGCGCTGGGCGTGGCGTTCCAGGTGATTCCCATAGAACCGGCGTTTCAGGCGTTTTTGGCCCTCTTGGGCGCGCCGGGTGGGGTCACCGAGGAAAATCTCCAGGCCCGTTGCCGGGGGATGATCCTCATGGCGCGGAGCAACCAGAGCGGCCGGATGGTACTCACGACTGGCAACAAAAGCGAGATGGCGGTGGGATACGCCACTCTGTACGGCGACATGGCCGGTGGTTTCGCGCCCCTCAAGGACGTGCCAAAAACTCTGGTGTATGATCTGGCGAGCTATCGCAACGGGCTTACCCCGGTGATTCCCCGGCGCGTGATCGAGCGCCCGCCTTCCGCTGAATTGCGCCCCGATCAGCGGGATCAGGACAGCCTCCCGCCCTATGAGATCCTCGACCCGATTCTGCGTCTCTACATTGAAGAGGATCGCAGCCAGGCCGAGATCATCGCCGCCGGTTTTGAGCCGGCCACGGTCGTCCGCGTCACCCGTCTGGTGGATCGCAACGAATACAAGCGCCGCCAGTCGCCCCCCGGGGTTCGCATCACCCAGCGAGCCTTTGGACGCGATCGGCGGTACCCTATCACCAGCGGTTTTTAATTTCCCCCCCCCCCTATCTGATCCCAGGAGTGTTCCACCATGAAAAAAATCGAAGCCGTCATCAAACCCTTCAAGCTCGACGACGTCCGAGAGGCCCTCTCGAAGGTCGATGTGACCGGCATGACCCTGTCCGAGGTCAAGGGTTTTGGGCGCCAGAAGGGGCACACCGAACTCTATCGGGGTGCCGAGTATGTGGTCGACTTTCTTCCCAAGGTGAAGATTGAGATCGTGGTCAATGACAATCAGGTCGAGACCTGCATCGAGGCCATCGTCAAAAGTGCCCGCACCGGCAAGATTGGGGATGGCAAAATCTTTGTCAGTACCGTGGAACGGGTGATTCGCATCCGTACCGGCGAAGAAGACGAATTGGCGGTATAGATCATCGGGCGTTTATGCCCGGTTCAGTGCCCGATAGCCGATATCCCGGCGGTAGAAAGCCCCTTTCCAGGTGATTTGCCTGGCCCGGGCGTAGGCCTTGGCCTGGGCATCGCGAATCGAATCGCCCAGTGCCGTCACACACAGCACCCGACCGCCCTGGGTGACAACCCGCCCCTCGACGCTGGCCGTGCCGGCGTGGAAGACCTGGGTATCCGGCAGCCCCTCATCCAGGCCGGTGATGACATGCCCCCTCTCGTAGGCATCCGGATAACCACCCGCCGCCATGACCACGCCGAGACTCGGGCGTGGATCCCAGACTGTTTTCACGGTCGACAACCGACCCTCGCAAGCCGCAAGAATCAGGGTCACCAGATCAGACTGGAGTCTCATCAGGATTGGCTGGGTCTCTGGATCGCCCAAGCGGCAGTTGAACTCCAGCACCTGAGGGGTGCCGTCCGGGGGGATCATCAGCCCCGCGTATAAAAAACCCCGATAGGGACAGCCTTCCGCGACCAGACCGGCGAGTGTCGGCTGGATCACCTCCCGCATCACGCGCTGGTGAACCTCGGGGGTGACGACTGGCGCGGGCGAATAGGCCCCCATGCCGCCGGTATTGGGCCCTTGGTCACCCTCATCGCGGGCTTTGTGATCCTGGGCACTGGCCAGAGCTTCGGCGTCTTCGCCATCGCAGATCACAATAAACGAGGCTTCCTCGCCAGTCAGAAAGGATTCCACCACCACTCGGCGGCCGGCCTCGCCGAAGCGATCCGTGGCCAGCATTCCGACCAGCGCCGCCTCGGCGGTAGCGAGATCCGCAGCCAGAATCACCCCCTTGCCCGCTGCCAGACCATCGGCCTTGATCACCAGTGGTGCCCCGATTTGTCTCACATGGTCGAGGGCGGGTGCCAGTTCGGTGAAGCTGCGATAGGCCGCCGAGGGAATGCCGTGACGCGCCAGAAAATCCTTGGCAAAGACCTTGGAGCCTTCCAGCCGAGCGGCCGCCCGGGTGGGCCCGAAACAGCACAAACCGGCATCCTGAAAGGTGTCCACGATTCCCGCCACCAGCGGAGCCTCGGGGCCCACCACGGTGAGCCCAATGGCCTCGCGCTGTGCGAAGGTTTTTAGGGCCAGAATGTCGCTGGCGGCAATCGGCAGGTTTTGAACCTTGGGTTCTTTGGCGGTGCCGGGGTTGCCGGGGGCGACGAATACGACCTCGGCCAGCGGTGATTGGGCCAGTTTCCAGGCCAGTGCGTGTTCGCGGCCACCGCCGCCAATAACGAGTATCTTCATGGGTGAGAGTCTCCTTGGAAAAAATCAGGCATGAGTTTGCCTCATCCCCAGCCCTTTCGTTTAAAAACCCAGACTCTTCATGAAGTTGGCAAACTCGGGGGAATTGGTAAAGTCGGTAATGAACGTATTACGCGATTCACCTTTTGCGAGCCGATCCAGATAATATTGCAAACCAGCGGTCTCCGGGTCACGCTGAAGGAAGGTCTTGTAAAGGTTGGTGACGTATTCCGTATTACTGG
>JBAXSA010000046.1:0-13566 GCA_037130945.1 Pseudomonadota bacterium
ATCGGACACAGAGTTCACGCATCAACATTGCGCGACTTTACGCTGGTGGCCGAATTTTTCCCGGTGGCGCCAAGCGAGGGAAGGTGTCATTCCTCCCTGGTCTATTTTCGCGACCAACCATTCACTCTGAAACACACATAACATCAGCTGCCGGGGCGTTGGCACTGACACGCAGGGATAGATCAACCGCCCGGAGGTGTTTGGTGAGCGCGCCAATCGAGATGTCGTCGATGCCAGTGTCGGCCAGGGCGCGTAGGCCGTCGAACGCAACCCCCCCTGAGACCTCCAGCCGGGCCCGGCCTGCGTTCAGGGCAACGGCCTCGCGGATCCTGTCGTGGCTGAAATTGTCGAGCAGGATGTGGGTTGCTCCGGCTGCAAGGGCCTCGCCAAACCCTACGAGATCTTCGACCTCGATCTCGATGGGACGGTGCGGGTGGCAACACCGGGCCATTGCCAGGGCCGGGCCAATGCCACCGCAGGCGGCGATGTGGTTCTCCTTGATGAGAATGGCATCATAAAGGCCTAGGCGGTGATTGGCGCAGCCCCCCGTCGCGACCGCGTATTTTTGGGCCAGACGGAGTCCCGGCAGGGTCTTACGGGTGTCCAGGATGCGCACCCTGGTGCCGGCTACGGCTTGGGCGTAGCGGCGGGCCAGGGTGGCGGTGCCGGACAGGGTCTGGAGAAAATTGAGGGCGGTGCGCTCGCCACTCAACAGCGCCCGTATCGGGCCTTGGAGACGGCACAGACACTGGCCGACCTGGATGGCGTCACCCTCGGCGGCATCCCAGACCACCTCAACTTGCGAGTCGAGCTGCCGGAATACTTCGTCGAACCAGGGCGCGCCACACAGCACGGCGTTCTCCCGGGTGATGACCTCGGCAGTGCCGGTCAGGGTCTCGGGCAAGAGTGACGCGGTGAGATCGCCGTCCCCCAGATCTTCCGCCAAGACCCCCCGAACTTGGGTGGCGATCAGGGGCAGCGGGGGTGGGGCGATCTCGTGGCTCATGACGGATCATGCCAGCGCGAGCAGTTCGATCTCGAAAACCAGGGTGGCATGGGGGGGAATGACGCCGCCCGCCCCCCTGGCCCCATAGCCAAGATGCGGGGGAATCGTCAGACGGCGGAGTCCTCCGGCCCGCATCCCGGCGACGCCCTGATCCCAACCAGCGATCACCTGCCGGGCACCGAGACGAAACCGGAAGGGCTCATCGCGGTCGCGGCTGCTGTCGAAGGACGTCCCTTCGAGCAGCCGGCCGGCATAATGGACGGTGACCCACTCGCCGGCACGGGCCTCGGGGCCATCGCCGAGGCGCAGGTCTTCAATGATGAATCCGGTGGACTCCGGGTTAATGTGGGTCATCGACGCCCCTTCAGGTCTTGAATCTTGCTAAAATTTACAGCCACTCCACCTGGCCGTTTTCAATGTGATAGAGCGCCCCCGCGATCTTCACCTTGCCCTGACGCACCAGCTCCGAAATCTCCTCGCTGGATTTGAGCAGGCCAGCTATGGATTCCTTGACGTTCTCGCGAATGGCATCGGCAATCAGCGCGTCTCCGGTCAGGCCCTTGGCCTTGGAGCGTGCGACGGCGGGAGCAATGACGTCCACCATTTTTGGAATGCTGCCGCCGAGCTTTTCGCCCTTGACCACGGCGGTGACGGCACCGCACTTGGTGTGGCCCATCACCAGAACCAAGGGTGTGCCGAGATGTGCCGCGCCATATTCGGTGCTGCCAGTCTCGTCGGTGTGGATCACGTTGCCAGCTACGCGGATTGTGAAGATGTCTCCCACGCCCTGATCAAACAGCTCCTCCACCGGTACCCGGGAGTCGGAGCAGGCAATGACGGTGGCGAAGGGATGCTGGCCGTGATTGTAGGTCTCCAGGAGCCATTCCTTGGTGACATGAGGACGGCTGGTCTTGCCATTCAGAAAACGCTCATTGCCCTCCTTAAGCCGTTTCATGGCTTCGTCAGGCGTGATGCCCGACGGATGGTCGCTGGCCATCGCCAGATCCATGCCGTGGAACATCAAGGCGACCGAACCCAAGGTGGCGGCGGTGAGAAAATGGCGGCGCGACAGGCCATGGGAACAGTGATCAGTCATGGTTTTATGCTCCTTGTGAGGGGGTAGGTTGGTGATCCGGAATGAAATCAGTGATCCGGAATAAAAATTGTAAACGAAAAATGGCCACGGCCAAAACACCCAGCGGAAAAACCATGATGAATTGCAGCAGTTTATCCCCCCTGCGCAGTGTATCGACGCAGGCCTTCGTAGTAGCATGCAGGCACTTAACTGGAGTTTTTATGATGACCGAATTGACCCAGGAACAAAAAATTCTTATGACCATGCGCCAGGTGCTGGCCCGCGTCGTCCGGGATACCACCTCGCCACGCGGTCTCCCGCATCCCCTGACCGAGGAAACCATCGAACAGATGCGCCTCTGTTTTGGGCTGATTGCCGCCCGGGAACGGGAACTGGCCGAGCAACAGGGGCGCACGGAGGCCCGGCCCTACTTTAGCGACGAGGTGCCCGCCGCCACGTTTGTGCCGATGGATGCCATCGGTCGTCCTCCACAGAACGTAATCCCATGAAATCCAAGCTTTTTATAACCCTGGCAGGTTTTTTGGCCTGCACGGCGGGCGCTTGGGCCGCCTATGGGGAAAAGGCCGCCGAAGCGCCACCCGCCAGTCCTTTTTACGGGAGTGTGGGTGCCGTTACCGATTATATCTCCCGCGGTCTGACTGGCAGCCGGCACGGGGCCGCGTTGCAGGCGGGCACGACCTATCTGCACCCCACGGGCCTCTATGGCAACCTTTGGGGTTCGACCATTGATCTCGGCACCGACCACAAGAACAACATCGAACTCGATCTGCGAGCGGGTTATAGCGGCCAGGTGGGGCCGTTGAGTTACGATCTGGCCTATATCGGTTATGTCTATCCGGGTACCAGACAGTCCGATCATCTCGAATTTGCCGAGTGGCTGGGCAAGATGGGTTACGATTTCGGCCTGGTCAAACCGGTGGCCAGTGTCTATTGGTCAAACAACTTTCAGGGTAACCTGGGCTATGCCGTCTATTCCCACCTGGAGGCCGCAGTCCCCCTGCCCGCCAATTCCGACGTGCATATCCACTATGGCTGGAGTCGCTTTAGCAATAGCGCGCTACAGGACTACGATGACTGGATGGCGGGCGTGAAGAAAAGCGCCTGGGGCGTCGACTTCAATCTGGATTACACCGATACCCACGGGTTGCATGATGTGGGGAATATCGGAGATCCTCGCCTGGTTTTCAGTGTGATCCGCAATTTCTGAGTATTTTCCCCCATTCCCGGCCTTGCCGCTTAAGGAACTTATGGCCCAGTACATCTACACTATGAATCGTGTCGCCAAGATCGTGCCGCCGAAGCGGTTTATCTTGCGCGACATCTCTCTGTCTTTCTTTCCTGGTGCCAAGATTGGCGTGCTGGGGCTGAACGGCTCCGGCAAATCCAGCCTGCTGCGCATTATGGCCGGCGTGGATACCGATATCGAAGGCGAGGCCCGTCCCCAGGCGGGAATTCAGGTCGGCTTTCTCCCCCAGGAACCACGGCTCGATCCGGCCAAGGATGTCCGTGGCAATGTCGAGGAGGCGGTGGCGGCGGTCAAGGAGGCGCTGATCCGTCTGGATGCCGTCTATGCGGCTTATGCCGAGCCGGATGCCGATTTCGATGCCCTGGCCAAAGAGCAGGGCGAACTCGAAAACCTGATCCAGGCCCACGATGGCCATAACCTGGACAGAACCCTGGAGGTCGCCGCCGACGCCCTGCGTTTGCCCCCCTGGGAGGCCGACGTGACCCAGCTTTCCGGTGGTGAACGCCGGCGTGTGGCTTTGTGCCGGTTGCTGCTCGCAAAACCCGACATGCTGTTGCTGGATGAACCCACCAACCACCTGGACGCCGAGTCCGTGGCCTGGCTGGAACATTTTTTGCGGGAATATGAGGGCACTGTGGTGGCCGTCACCCACGACCGCTACTTTCTCGACAATGTCGCAGGCTGGATCCTGGAGCTGGATCGGGGCCACGGTATTCCCTGGAAGGGCAACTACTCGTCTTGGCTGGAGCAAAAGGGGGCGCGGCTGGAGACCGAGGAGAAGCAGGAACAGGCCCGTGTCCGCACCATGAAGCAGGAACTCGAATGGGTGCGCAGTAACCCCAAGGGTCGGCACGCCAAGAGCAAGGCGCGTCTGGCGCGCTTTGACGAGCTGCAATCCCAGGAATTTCAGCGCCGCAATGAGACCAACGAACTCTATATCCCGCCTGGCGAGCGTCTCGGCGACCTGGTCATCGAGGCCCAGGGTCTCTGTAAACGCTATGGCGACCGGGTGCTGTTTGAAGACTTGAGTTTTAGCCTGCCCAAAGGTGGCATCGTCGGGGTGATCGGCCCCAACGGTGCCGGCAAAACCACCTTGTTTAGGCTGCTCACGGGGTCGGAAACCCCTGACAGTGGCCAGCTCAGGATCGGTGACACCGTCCAGATTGCCTATGTCGACCAGAGCCGCGACAGCCTGAATGATCCCAAAACGGTCTGGGAAGAACTCTCCGATGGCCAGGAGATTCTCACGGTTGGAAAGTTTCAGATGCCCTCCCGGGCCTACGTTAGCCGCTTTAATTTTAGGGGCTCCGATCAGCAAAAACGCATCGGCGACCTCTCCGGCGGCGAGCGCAACCGCGTCCATCTGGCCAAGCTGATCAAGTCGGGCGGCAATGTACTGTTATTGGACGAACCTACCAACGACCTGGACGTGGAGACCCTGCGGGCTCTGGAAGAGGCAATCCTGGCCTTTCCGGGCTGTGTGGTCGTGATCTCCCATGATCGCTGGTTTCTGGATCGCATTGCCACCCACATTCTGGCGTTTGAGGGAGACTCCCGGGCGGTCTGGTTCGAGGGCAACCATGCCGATTACGAGGCCGACCGGCATCGCCGTCTGGGTGCCGAGGCCGATCAGCCCCATCGCATCAAATACCGGCGAATTTCCGCATGAATGACGCTTGCCTAAACCTGGTTGAGCGTTTTAATGAATTGCTGGATCGCGTTGATCGGCTTTTGCCGCCGCAAGGACAGCCCCCGGCCTGGGGCAACGATGTGTTTTTCTTTCAGCGCAGTCGGTTGCGATCCGTACTTCATCCGCACGAGGTTCATCTGGAGCAGCTCTTGGGGATGGATCGCCAGAAGGGCGAGATTGTCCGCAATACCCACCAGTTCGTGCTGGGCCAGCCTGCCAACAATGTTTTGCTGTGGGGTGCCCGGGGTACCGGCAAGTCGTCTTTGGTGAAGGCAGTATTCAACGCCTTTCGCGGACAGAAGCTGTGCCTCATCGAGGCGCAGCGGGAAGAGGTACATGCCCTGCCCGATCTTTTTGATCTGATCTGGGGACGGCCGGAGCGGTTTTTACTCTTCCTCGACGATCTCTCGTTCGAGGCGGGGGATCCCAGTTACAAGGCGCTCAAGGCGGCCCTAGATGGCTCGGTGATGGCGATTCCGGACAATCTGCTGATCTACGCGACCTCCAACCGCCGTCACCTGATGCCGGAATATCTCCCGGAGAATCAGGAGAGTTCGCGGGTGGAGGGGGAGATCCACCCGGGGGAGGCCTCGGAGGAAAAGATTTCGCTGTCGGATCGTTTTGGCCTGTGGTTGTCCTTTCACCCCTGTTCCCAGGAACAATATCTGCAAATGGCCATGTACTGGTTGATGGAACTCGGATGCCATGCTGTTGATCCGGTCGAAATGGATCGAGCGGCTTTGCTGTGGGCACTGACACGGGGTGCCCGCAATGGCCGGGTAGCCCGTCAATTCGCCCAGGATTGGGTGGGCCGTGATGCCTGCCGGCCGCCGCTACCGGCCGATGGGTCTGGATCGCCATCGTCCGCGATGGATACCCCTGTTTAGGCCGTCAAGGTAACATTTCACCATGGCTCAGCCGACATGCCTATTCTGTAACCTCACGTTTGATGCCGGTGTATTTTTGTCCGCTGTTGACGGATACTCCAGGGAAACCCATTCCGGAGTGGCACCCTGCCCTCATTGCAAGACCGGTCTCGAGTTTCGTGTGCGGGGGAGGCAGCTTGAGTTGGGTTACACCTACTGGTCTGGTTCCATGCACTTTGAAGGCATGCTGACCTGCGCGGTGCCAGGTCTGCGCATGACCTTTAGCGGCGAGTCCCCGGTTTTTGTACTCAAGGGTCAGGTATTGCCAAGCCATGCAAGCGATACCCGTGAGCCGTGAGCATGGGTACTGCTTTCAAATAAAAATTCAATTCAACCCAATTCAATCCGGAGGTCAGTATGATTCCACACTATCGCCTAATGATAGGCATCGCATTGGCGGTGGCTTCTTTCACCGCACAGGCCGAGCCGCCAATCGTTATCAAGTTTAGCCATGTGGTCGCGCCTGACACGCCCAAGGGCAAGGCCGCCGATTACTTCAAGAAACTAGCCGAGGAGCGCGGCAAAGGCCAGATCAAAGTCGAGGTCTACCCCAACAGCCAGCTCTACAAGGACAAGGAAGAACTCGAGGCCATCCAGCTCGGCTCGGTGCAGATGCTGGCACCCTCGCTGGCCAAGTTTGGGCCCTTGGGCGCACGCGAATTCGAGGCATTTGATCTGCCCTATCTGTTCGACAACTACGAGGACTTGCACAAGGTCACCCAAGGTTCGGTTGGTCAGATGTTGCTGAAGAGACTCGACAGCAAGGGAATCCTCGGATTGAGCTACTGGGACAATGGTTTTAAGCAGATGAGCGCCAACCAGCCGCTCCGGAAGCCAGAGGATTTTCGCGGCCTAAAAATGCGCATTCAGTCCTCCAAAGTACTCGATTCGGAGATGCGTGCGCTCGGTGCGATCCCGCAGGTCATGGCCTTCTCCGAGGTCTATCAGGGCTTGCAAACGGGTGTGGTGGATGGCACCGAAAACCCGGTGTCGAATTTCTACACGCAAAAAATGCACGAGGTGCAAAAATACCTGACCCTATCCAACCACGGTTATTTGGGATACGCGGTCATCGTCAACAAGGCATTCTGGTATGGATTACCACCAGAGATACGCACCCTTCTGGAGGGGGCCATGAAGGACGCCACCCGGTTCGCCAACGAGATTGCCAAACAAGAGAACGATGACGCGCTGCAGGCCGTGATCCAGTCCGGCAAAACACAGGTGATCACCCTTACTGCAGAGGAGAAAAAAGTTTTAAAAGCCATCTTGCGGAGAGTTCACCCGGAACATGAAGCCAAGATTGGCAAGAACCTGCTCGATGCCATTTACAAGGCTACTGCGTTCGATACAAACACGCCCTGACAGGCTTCCCCGGCATGGCGCATCAACAAGGCCTGTAGCGCGTGAAATGAAATGTCTCGACCGCCTGGAGGAATGGCTGATCACCTTCCTCATCGGCGCGGCCACGCTGATCATCTTCGTCGCCGTGCTACACCGCTATGCCTCCGGTCTGCCCATTCCCCTGGTGCAGGATGCACTGCTCCGCATCGACATGAGCTGGGCGCAGGAGCTGTGCATCTACCTGTTTGTCTGGATGGCCAAGTTCGGCGCGGCCTACGGCGTGCGAACCGGCATTCATGTCGGCGTGGATGTGCTGATCAATCGCCTGGCAGAACCTCTTCGCGCCCGATTCATCCTGTTTGGCCTCTCTGCGGGTGCCCTGTTCACCGGTGTAGTCGGTACGATTGGTGCCCATTTTGTGTGGCGCATGGCGCATACCGAACAGGTGTCCGCCGATCTGGAAATCCCCATGTGGATGGTTTATTTGGCGATTCCGCTCGGTTCTTATCTGATGTGTTTCCGGTTCATGCAGGTGGCATGGCACTTCCTTGGCAGTGGGCAGTTGCCGCACCACGAACACACCCGGATCGCGGGACTTGACCAGATTGATCAGGAAACCGGTGAAGATATCAACCCCTACCACCTGCAAGACAACCTGCACCCGCGCGACGTGACAGTGACGCACGCAGACAGATCCCCATGAACGCGGCCATCATCTTTGGTCTGCTCATCACGCTGATGCTGACCGGCATGCCGATTTCTATTTCACTCGGTCTGACCGTACTCACCTACCTCTTCACCATGACCACGGTACCCATTGAAGCCGTCGCCCTCAAACTCTTCACCGGTATCGAGAAGTTCGAGATCATGGCCATCCCCTTCTTCATCCTGGCCGGCAACTTTCTGACCCACGGAGGGGTGGCGCGCCGCATGATCCGGTTTGCCACGGCGATGGTCGGACACTGGCATGGCGGCCTGGGATTGGCTGGTGTGCTGGCCTGCGCCCTGTTTGCCGCCGTCTCCGGCTCCAGCCCTGCCACCGTGGTGGCCATTGGTTCGATTCTCCTGCCGGCCATGGTCAAGGCGGGTTTTAATAAGCACTTCGGAGCGGGGGTGATCACCACCTCGGGGGCCTTGGGCATTCTGATTCCCCCCTCCATCGTCATGGTGATGTATTCGGTCTCCACCAGCACCTCACTGGGTGCCCTGTTTATGGCGGGTGTCCTGCCGGGTCTGTTGCTGGCCACCCTGCTCGGCCTGACCACCTGGTATCGTGCCCGCCAGTTCAACTTTCCGCGCCAGCCTCGGGCCAGTTGGCGTACACGCTGGATCAGCTTCCGCGAGTCCCTGTGGGGATTGTTGCTGATCCTGGTGGTCATGGGTGGCATCTACGCCGGTTTTTTTACCCCCACGGAAGCCGCCGCCATGTCGGCCATGTATGCCTTCTTCGTGGCGGTGTTTGTATACAAGGATCTCAGTCTCCGGCAAGTACCCCAGGTCTTGCTGGTGTCCGCCAACATGAGCGCGATGTTGCTCTACATCATCACCAATGCGGTGCTGTTTTCCTTCCTGCTGACGTCCGAGCAGATTCCCCAGACAATGGCCAACTGGCTGATCGGCCAGGGTTTGGGACAGGCGGCTTTCCTGCTGGTGGTAAACCTGCTGCTGCTGCTGGCCGGGAATGTCATGGAACCCAGCTCGATTGTGCTGATCATGGCACCCATATTGTTTCCGGTCGCCATCAAGCTCGGTATTGACCCGGTTCACTTCGGGATCCTGATCACGGTCAACATGGAAGTCGGCATGTGTCATCCGCCGGTAGGTCTCAACCTGTATGTGGCCAGCAGCATCACCCAGATGGGTATCACCGAGCTGACCATCGCGGTCTGGCCCTGGTTGCTGACTATGCTGCTGTTCTTGGTACTGGTGACCTACTGGCCGACACTGTCCTTGTGGCTGCCACAGACACTCGGGATGAGATAACTTGTGGATGTGACGGTGGTATGATTCCAGGATGGGTTACCCGGTCACAAGTGAGAATGGGGTTATGTCAAGCAGATTTTTAGGATTACTGGCCCTTTTTTGTGCCCTGCTTCTGTCTTTCCCGCCCAGCGCCAACGCTATCGGGTCAGTACCCCCCCTGACCGATGGCACCTTAAAACAGCCGCTGGGCGTCTCGCTGATCCCGGATAGCTTCCTGCATCGCTGGGATCCGGTGACCCTGTTTTTTGACAGCCAGATCGGCCCCACGGCACCAGACCCTGAGGATCATCCCGAACGCTGGGCGCGGTTTTCTCCCATCCATCCCGGTGCCTGGCAGTGGCTGGATGCCCGCACCCTGCAATTTCGCCCGGCCGAGCCCTGGCCGGCCCTAACCCGGTTTGAGTGGCGGGTGACGGATCAGGGCGTGGAACGCCATTACCGCCTGGCTACCCTCATGGAAGCACCGACCGACACCCTTCCCCGCGCCGATCACGAACAGGAAGGGGAACCGGTCGAGGCCATCACCCTGACCTTTGCCGAGCCCCTGGATCCTCTGGCCCTGGCGCAGATGGTGCGGATCGAATTGCGGCCCTTGCCAGGCCTGGATGCCAATCAGTCACAGTGGCTGAAGGCTGCGGATTTCGACATCAAGACGGTCGAGCGGCACGCACGATCCGACCCGGCCAGCTATGTGCTTCAGCTTCACGAGCCACTCGCCGCCGGGCAGCGCGTCCTGCTGCACTTGCAACTTTCGCTGGACGACCAGGATGGCCGTTCCTTCAAGACCATTCCCTTTTCGACCAGCCAGCCCTTCCGTATCGCGGAAGCCGGTTGCACCTACGGCCATAAATATCCGGTGACGCCAAAGGGGGTGCATTACACCCCGGAACAGACCCTGACCTGCGATGCTGAATACCGCCGGATTCGCTTACGTTTTACCACTAAGCCCCGTCCCGTGAGCGTACCCGAGGCGCGCAATCTGGTTCGCTTTGAGCCGGCGGTGGAAGACCTGAACTTTGCCACCGAGGATCGGGATCTCGCCATCCGTGGTCGTTTTAAGCCGAATGTACTCTACCACCTGACCCTTCTGCCCACCCCGCTACAGGACGACAAGGGCCGGACACTCGAGATGCCGGAAAGCTCGGATCTGTATTTTTATTTCACCCCCCAACCCGATTTTCTCAAATGGCAGGCCAACCGGGGCGTCGTCGAGCGCCATGGCCCGCAGATGCTGCCCCTGGAGGGTCGCGGGTTTGACCGGGTGGATCTACGGATCTATCCGGTGGATCCCCTAAACCGTGCCTTTTGGCCTTTCCCGGCGCGACCGGTGACGGTCGATGAATCCCGCCGCCCGCCCGGGCCGGGTGAGGAACTGGCACCCTTCGATGCCCAGGGTGATCGCACCGTCTCGGCCGATGAGCTGACGCGCCGCCTCCAGGCTCTCGGGTCGCCGCCGGTATCCGCCCTGGTCGATATTCCCCTCCAGCGGGAGGGCAACGCCGCACACTTTGGTCTGGATCTCACCCCCCATTTGCAAAAGATCGCAGGGCCGGAAAAACCCGGCACCTACCTGGTCGGCATTCGCCGACTGGATGGCAGCAGCGAACGGAGCTGGGTACGGGTTCAGGTGACCGATCTCAGTCTGACCACAGTGGAAGAACCCGGCGCGGTGCGTTTTGCGGTGACCTCGCTGGCGACAGGCCAACCGGTCGCGGGGGCCGAAGTGCGGGTTGAAGGCGCTCACGGGGATCGCTGGCAGACCTTCTTCACCGGCCGCACCGACGATCTTGGCCAACTGGCCTGGAAGGTACCCGGTGGCAGTTCCTCTACCGTGCGGCGGATACTGGTGGATCACGATGACGATAGGCTGGTGCTGGATCCCGCCACACCACCCGACCGCTTCGCCGACAACCATTGGCGAAAATCCGAATTCAACTGGCTGCAATGGGCCTTCGAGCCACTCGCCGAGCGGTTTCCCAAACCCGAGGCGCTGTGCCATGTCTTTACCGAACGGCCCGTCTATCGGCCCGAAGACAAAGTACATATCAAGGGCTATCTGCGCACCCGGGCCGGCGGCGAGCTGACCGTCAGCCAGCGTCCGGTCAAACTGGTGGTGGAGGGGCCAGACGCCCGAGTCTGGCGCTATCCGGTCAAGGTCAACGAGCTGGGGAGTTTTTATCACCACTTTGAGGAAAAAACCGAACCCACCGGGGCCTACAAGATCTATCTGGAAGAAACCAACGGCACCCATTGCGGGGAGATGAGCTTTCTCAAGGACGCCTATCGCATCCCGACCTTCGAGGTTGAACTTCAGTCCCCGAACCCGGTGCCCCTCGACCAGCCCTTCGATGTCAAACTCACCGCACGCTACTACGCCGGCGGCATGCTGGCCAAGGCCCCGGTGCGCTGGCGGGTGGCGCAGTTTCCCTACACCTGGAGCCCGGTCAAACGCGAGGGGTTTTTATATTCTTCCGAGGCGCGATTTGCCCGCACCAGCCGTTTTGAAACCGTGCCGGTGCTGGAACGCACCGGCGACACCGACGAAGGCGGCGCGGCCTTGCTGGGGCTGGATCCCGGCAACGAAATCAGCGCCCAGCCCCGAACCTATGTGATCGAGGCCACCGCCACTGGCCGCGACGACCAGACCGTGACCAATACCCGCCGCGTCAACGCGGTACCGGCGGTGGTACTGGGCGTCAAAGTGGCGCGTTATCTGGAGCGGGCTACCGAGGTCAGTCCCGAGATCATTGCTGCGGCCCCAGAAGGGGTGCCCAAGGCCGGCGAAAAAATCACCCTGCGTTTGTCCAAACGAGAGTGGCATTCTCACCTGCAAGTCAGCGATTTTACCCAGGGCAAGGCCAAGTACCTGACCGAGGTGGCGGATCGGACACTCCAGGAAATCACGCTCACCAGCACTGCCGAGCCATCAACCCCCAAACTCGCCCTAGCCGGTGCCGGGGTTTATCTCCTGGAGCTGGAGACCCATGACCGCCTGGGCCGCGCCCAGAGTCTCACGGTGGATTTTTATGTCAGCGGTGACGAGGCCCAAACCTGGTCACGGCCGCCCCCCCAGGCCTTCAACGCCACCCCGGATCGGGCGAGCTACGCCCCGGGTGACACCGCCCACATCGTCCTGGAAAGCCCGTTTCAGCAAGGCACCGCCCTAGCGGTCGTGGAGGCCCCGGAAGGCCCGCGCTATCAGTGGGTTGGTGTCAATCACGGGGCGGCGACCTTCGACCTGATGATTCAGAAGAACTTTGTGCCGCGTCTCCCCGTCCATTTTGTGCTGATGCGGGGGCGGAATGGCACCTTTCAGCCGGGCCCCGAGACCCGGCTGGATTTGGGAAAACCCGCCACCGTGGCCGCTACCACCTGGCTCAAGGTTGAACCCGTCGAGCATCAGATCGAAGTCGATTTGACCTATCCCGAGCGTGCCAAGCCTGGCGATACCGTGCCAATCACAATTCATCTCAGTGACCGCCGGGGTCAGCCGGTGGCGGGCGAGGTCACCCTGTGGCTGGTCGACAAGGCGGTGCTGTCGCTGGGCAAGGAACAGCCCCTGGAACCGCTTCCCGACTTCATCACCCCGGTGCGTTCGCGTCTCGGGTTTTTAGATACCCGGAATTTCACCCTCGGCTGGTTGCCCTTCGAGGAACAGCCGGGTGGCGACCAGGCCGAGCCGGGCGACTGGTTTGATAAGGTCACGGTGCGCAAGCGTTTTGATCCTGTGCCCTATTTTAATCCCGATCTGCGGGTGGGGCCGGATGGCATGGTAACGGTGCAGGTCGTCCTGCCCGATGATCTGACGAATTTCAAGATTCGCGCCAAGGCGGTGAGTGGCCCGGATCGTTTTGGGGTGGGCACGGGCGAGATTCAGGTGCGGCTGCCAGTGCTGGCCCAGCCGGTGTTGCCGCGATTTGTCCGTCCCGGCGACCGTTTTCAGGCGGGTGCTTTGGCGCGAGTCGTGGAAGGGGAGGGCGGCGCGGCGAGGGCGCATTTCAGGGCCGAGGGTGCCACGCTGGACGGCTCCGGCGACCGCGCTTTCCCGCTCGATCCGCTGGTAGCCCAGCGCCTCGACTACCCGGTGCGCATCCCCACCCCGGCCTACGATGGCAACGGCCAGCCCACCCAAACCCGGGCGCGCTTTACCCTGGCGCTGGAACGTCTGGCGGATCACGCCAGGGATGCCTTTGAAGTGGCCATTCCCATCCGCCCCGACCGGGAACCCCTGACACTCCGGAAAATGCAAACGGTGGTGCCGGGCCAGGATTTTGC
>JBAXSA010000047.1:0-13534 GCA_037130945.1 Pseudomonadota bacterium
GTTTCAAAAGAGCCGCACCCGACGGAACATGAGGTTAGACTCAATTCCATTTGACTTGCTGGATTCTGTCTTGAATCTGTTCTGCCATGACCGCTGCTTTGCTTGGGATCACTTTAGGACGGGGAGAGGTCAAGTGACATATGGAGTCCGCTGGTAAACCGTGGGAAACACCTGGCGCAGCGGTAGCGGCATGCCGCTAAGTGTCTCCGAATGCCCCATGAACAGGTACCCCCCCACCGTGATCTGCTGGCAAATCCGCTGAAGTACCAGGGTGCGCACGGGCATGTCGAAATAGATGATGACGTTGCGACAAAAGACAATATCCTGCAAAGAGGGGAGATCGTAATGATCGTCCATGAAGTTGATCGCACGAAATTCGACCAATCCCCTCATTTCCGGGGCCATGCGAATTTGTTGCGCGGTGGGGTCACGGCTGCGCAGAAGGTAACGCTGGCGCAAGGGCAGGGGAATGGGCTCGGCCATCTCTTCGGGATAGATGGCCTGGGTAGCTGTCTTGAGAACCTGGGTGCTGATGTCAGTGCCCATAATACGAAAATGGAGTGCCGGCTGGCTGACCCTGTAGTCGTTCAGCACCATGGCCAGCGTGTAGGGCTCGGCACCGATCGAACAGGCGGCGCTCCAGACCTTGAGCGGCCGGTGAATGCCGATGTCACGGTGCAACAGGGCAGGCACCACCTGTTCGGTAAGAATCTCGAAGTGCTGCGGTTCCCGGAAAAATTCGGTTTTGTGGGTGGTAACGAGGTCGATCAGGTCGGCTATTTCGACCTCGAGCCCCCCTTCCTCGAATAGGAAGTGACAATAGTCGGCAAAGCTGGACAGGCCGCGCTCGCGCAAGCGGCGGTGAAGACGCCCCTCGACCATGGTTTGTTTATTGGGTGGCATGCGGACACCCGTGCGTTCTTCGATCAGTGCCGCCAGCTGTTTGAAATCACGCGGGGTCAGACGAGGGGCATGAGAAACGCCTTGTGGCATCGAAGGTCTCCCGCAGTGCGCTTGGGCACCGGTGTTCCCCACGAGGAATCAATGTCCCCCGGCGGAGGTCACATCTTCCAGGCTGAAAAGTTTGTTGAGGCTCAGCACAATCACAAAATGATGATGCCTCCGGCCGATGCCGCGAATAATCTCGGAACGCCAGCGCATACCGATGTCGGGGGGCGGCTCCATCTCGCCGGGGTCGAGGGCGGTCACCTCAAAGACCCGATCAGTGAGAGCCCCCATGACCATCGAGCGAGCCCCTATGACCACCTCGAGGACGATGATCCGGGTGTGATCCGTCACCTCGGCGGGTGGCAGGCCAAACTTGAGGCGCAAATCAACGACTGGCACCGCACGGCCCCGCACATCGATCATGCCGCGTACAAACGGCGGCAGATTGGGGATCTTGGTGAAGGGACAGACATCCAACACCTCGCGTACCTGAGCCACCGCAATGGCAAAGGTCTCGTCGCCGACGCTACAGGTCAGGTACTGGGTGGTGTCGTTGACCAGTGTTCGCACCTCCCGGGTTCGTTGCCGTGTGGCTAGCTGTGGCATGGCCAATACTCCTTCGTGGGTTTCAAGCTCAGGGCTTTCCGTCCGGGCGGGGGCTGACCAAAATCCCCTCCTCGGAAGAAAACACCTGATCGATATCGGCGATGACGATGAAATCACCGCCACGTTTGCCAATCGCCTTGATGAATTCTGGATACCAGCGCATCCCGATGGCGGGGGCTTCCTCCAGTGCCGCCGCCGCCACCTCGGTGACCTCGTAGACGCGGTCGGCCAACGCACCCACCGTGAGGATTTCGCCGTCCACCTTCACCTCCAATACCACGATACGGGTGTCAAGGCTGGTGTCGGCAGGCGGCATGTCAAACTTGGCCCGCAGGTCGGTGACCGTCACCACCCGCCCCCGCACGTTGATCAGCCCCTTGATGAAGGGACGGCTGTTGGGAACGCGGGTGATGGGCACCAGATCGAGTACTTCCCGCACCCGCTCGGTCTCGACCGCGAAGATTTCGCCGCCCAGGCCGAGTGTCAGGATCCGCAGGGGCTCAGTAACGTTCAAAGGCGGCATCGTCGGCATCCTTGTGCGGATGGTCGTCTAGCCTGAGCGTGTAGCCCTTGCCGCCCTGGGGTGCCGCATGCTGGGCGATGTGAGGCGGGTGGTGGTTGGCGGCGTATTTGGGGGGGGCTGCACGGCCAGCCGTTTTCGTCCGGGGCGGTGCCACGGGGTGATGACGTGATCCCGCCGATGGCCTTTCGGTGTAGTGACTCTGGCCAGCCGCCGGGCCTCCCGCCTGGGGGGGAGCCGCACCCGGGCGATGCTGTTCGAGGACGAAGAAGGCGATGGTGTGTTGTAGCTGTTGGGCTTGGGCCGCCAGTTCCTCGGAGGTGGAGGACATCTCCTCGGAGGCACTGGCGTTTTGCTGGGTCACCTGATCGAGCTGCTGGATGGCGGTGTTGATTTGCTCGGCACCGATGTTTTGCTCACGCGAGGAGGCGCTGATCTCGGTCACCAGGCTGGTGGTACGCTGAATATCGGGCACCAGTTTTATCAACATCTGGCCCGCCTCCTCGGAGATTTTCACGGTCTGGGTCGAGAGGGCATTGATCTCGGTGGCGGCGATCTGGCTCCGCTCGGCCAGTTTCCGCACCTCGGATGCCACTACGGCAAACCCCTTGCCATGCTCTCCAGCCCGCGCCGCCTCAATGGCGGCATTCAGTGCCAGAAGGTCGGTCTGGCGGGCGATCTCCTGCACGATGGAGATCTTCTCAGCGATGGTCTTCATGGCCGTCACCGCCTTTTCCACGGCCTCGCCGCTGCGCCCGGCGTCGACCGAAGACTGGCGGGCGATCTTTTCAGTTTCGGTAGCATTATCGGAATTCTGGCGGATGTTGGCGGACATCTCCTCCATCGAAGCCGAGACTTCCTCGGTCGAGGCGGCTTGCTCGGAGACGCCTTGGGACAGGCTTTCGGAGCTGGCCGAGAGCTGCTCGCTGCCGGCCGCCACGAACTCTGCGGCCTTGGTGACCTCGGTCACCACCTCGCGAAGGCGATCGACCATGCCGTTGAGATGGGCGATCAGGTCGCCGATCTCCTCGCGGCCATGATACTCGACGGTTTGGGTGAGATCCCCCGCCGCCACCGCTTGTGCCAAAGTACCCGCCCGGCTCAGCCCGCGGCTGATGCTCCAGGAAATCCATAACGCCACGAAGATGCCGATGCCAAAGGAGACCAGCGCCATGATCAACAACAGGTTACGGGAGGAGAGATAGGACTCGCCAGCCTCCTTAACCGCCACATCCATGAACTTCTCGTTGCGATCAACCATGGCCGCTATCAAGGTGTCGGTCTTGACCACCAGATCATGAATCTTACCGGTGGACAGGGTGGTAGCCTTATGGGTGGCATTCAGGATGCCATAGCGGAACACCTCGCGATGCAAGGGGAGATAGGTCTCCCAGGCCGCGCCGAGGCGTTGAATCTCGCTACGCTGGGCTGGGAGACGATCACGCAGGGCGGCCAATAGATCCTGAACATCACGTAACAAAATCTCATCGTTTTGGCCCAGTTTGGCGAGTTTGGCGTCATCTGTCTCGATGATGATGGCCGCCTCGTCATACTGCGCTCGTTGCATCAGGATGCCGATTCGAATCAGCAGGGCGGCGGCTTCGGATTTTTCGGCCTTGACGCCGCTGTCAATCGCATTGAACGCCTGCAAAGTGGCGGCGTGAGCCTCGGCGGAACGCCCGGAAAAAATCTCCGTCGCACGGGTTTGCGTGTTGGCCAGGGCTAACTGAATCAGTTCGTCACGGGTTTTCTTCGTTTCATCCAGGATTGTCGTGAGTTCATCGAGACTCTTAAGACCCTCGGCCGTGGCAATGGCACGGTAACTCGATAGTTTGGTCTGAATCTCCGCCCTGGCCTTTTTGATGCCCTCGGCCAATTTCCGGATATCGTCGTCGTGTTCCTCCAGAATCATGTCCTTTTCCACACGCGCCAGGAGCGAGAGGTCATTGGCCAGTTGCAGCGCCAGTTTTGAACGTTCGGCTGGCCCGTTGACAACGCCCTCCAGTTTGCTATTCAGTGCCGCCAGATTAGTTACGGCGATGGTGGCAGAAATGGCAATGAGCGCCAAAAGCACCAGAAACGATATGGCCAATCGGGCCTTGATAGTAAAACGCATGGATCGATTCCTCCGGGACAATGCCCTAACTGGCTTTTGAAATTCGACGCACGCCCTGACGTTCGCGGGCGTAAGCGATGAGATGGGGAATATCGAGAATCAGCGCGACTGTCCCGTCTCCCAGGATAGTAGCCCCTGAAAACCCTTCCTGGTCGCGGTGCAGGCGCGACAGCGACTTGATGACGGTCTGGTGCTGACCGATGACCTGATCGACCACCAGGCCGACCCGGGCCTCGCCGAGGGACACCACCACCACCTTTTGGAAAGCCTCGGGCACGCCGACTACACCGAATAGACGCCGCAAGCGGATGTAAGGCACGATGTCGCCCCGGATGTTGAGAAAATTGAGCCCCCCCGAGCGCTCATCTTCCTGATGGCTGAGTTCGACACATTCCTCCACCACCGAGAGCGGCGCGACGTAGCGTTCCTTATCCACCCGCACCAGGAGGCCATCGACGATGGCGAGCGTGAGCGGCAACTTGAGTGTGATCGCCGTGCCCTGCCCTGGCTGGCTGGTCACCTCGAGGGTACCACGCAGACTGTCAATGGCGCGTTTGACGACATCCATGCCGACCCCGCGGCCGGAGACGCTGGTGACCAGGCTCGCCGTGGAAAATCCGGCCTGGAAGATGCAGGCAAACAGCTCGTGGTCGCCGACCTCCTGGCCCGGTTGCAGCAGACCACGCTCCTCGGCCTTGGCGCGGATCCTGTCCCGGTCGAGACCTCGACCGTCATCTTCGATGGTGATCCACACTTGGGCACCGGAATGCTGGGCCGACAGATGAATCTGTCCGGCTGCGGACTTGCCAGCGCTGGCCCGCTGAAGGCCATCATCGATGCCATGATCAATAGCATTACGAATCAGGTGAACAATCGGGTCGTTGAGGCTTTCGATCACGGTCTTGTCGAGTTCGGTGTCCTCGCCCGACATGGTCAGTTCGACGGTCTTGCCCAACTCCCGGGACAGATCATGCACCACCCGCCGGAAGCGCCCAAACAGCGTGCCGATCGGCACCATGCGAATACCCATGCTGGTGTCGCGCAAAGAGGACGTCAGGCGTTCGATGTCCTCGGAAATCGACTTGAGCAGGGGACTGCCTTCGGTCATGGCGATTTGCATCAAGCGCGCCTGGGCAATCACCAGTTCGCCGACCTGATCCATCAGGCTGTCCAGACGTTCCGCCGGCACCCGGACGGTATTGGTCGCCGCCGTGGTGTCCACCCGTGTCTTGACCGTTTCGCGGGCGTGGTGTTGTTCACCAACGGCCGTCGCCAGTTGATCCCCGGAGACCTTGCCCATCTCGACCAGCACCTGACCGAGCCGCTGCTGACGTTGCCGGGCCAACCCTTCCTCGATGTCAGCGGGTTCCAGATCGCCACGCGCCAGCAAAATCTCGCCAAGCCGTCGCGACGGATCGGCTTCCTCCGGGGACGAGACTTCAGTGACCGTGAGATCCGATTGATCAGCCACAAAGATAAACACGTCGTCGATCGCCGAACGCGGACGCCTGGTGGTCAGCAAAATCTCCCAGCCCAGATAGCAGCCAACGGGATCCATCTCCTCGAGTGGCGGCACCCGGTCGATCAGGGAGACCACCGTACAGACCCCCAGCGCTCGTAGTTCTTCAAGCAGCAACAAGGGATTGGTGCCAAAGGTCAGGATATCCCGCCCCGGCAGCCAGCGGATGCGAAAGGTCTTTTCGACCTCCTGAAGGGTGGTCGCCTGAACCCCTTTTTTCGTCCCCATCGCCGATGATGAGTGAGCGGTCAGTTCGGCCATCGAGGCCAACAGCGCCTGGCCCCGGACGGTATCGGTCTCCTGGGGGTGTTCCAGCAACGTCCGGATGTGATCGGTGGCCGCCAGGGCCAGCGATACCAGATCGGGCGTGACCTGCAATTTGCCATCACGTACCAGCGAGAAGGCACTCTCGATGTGATGTGTGAAGGCGGCCAAGGCCTCCCAACCAAACATCGCCCCCGACCCCTTGAGGGTATGCAGGGCCCGAAAGGCGGTATCCACCAGATCCGGACTGCTGGGTGATGACTCCAGATCCAGCAACGTCTCCTCAAGCTGCAACAATAAATCGCCCGCTTCCTGCCGGAAGGTCTCTGCGGGGTCGATTCCTGCGCTGCTATCGGGTGTTGTTTCGGTCATGACTAACCCAATACCTTCTTGACCACGGCCACCAGTTGTTCCTGGTTGAAGGGTTTGACGATCCAGGCGGTGGCCCCCGCAGCCCGGCCTTCCTGCTTCTTCGATTCCTCCGACTCGGTCGTGAGCATGACAATCGGCACATACTTGAAACCCGGTAGTGCCCGGACTTGCCGAACCAATTCGATACCGTTCATGTTCGGCATGTTGATGTCGGTAATAATCATGTCGATGCCTCCACCCCTGAGCCGTGTCAAGGCCTCGCGACCATCAGCGGCCTGTGTCACTGCGTAGCCGTTCCTCTCCAGGGTCAAGGCCACCATCTGACGAATGCTCGCCGAATCGTCCACGCTGAGGATCATTTTCTTCGTCATTGGGATTACCTCGTTAGCAGGCAGAAGAGGTCGTCGGCCATTCCGGTTCCCGGATCGTCCGGGCTTTTTTTACACAGACCCGCGCTGGCCAACGCGAGGCGCAATAGGCTGGTGGATGCCGCGATCAGCCGCAGGGGCTTGCCTGCCTGGATGGCGCTGACCCGCAACGCCAGCAGCAATTGGATACCGGCGACATCCACCCGGTCGAGATCCCGGCAGTCAAGGGTCAGGCGATCCTGCTGATGCAAGGCCTCCAGCCATTCCAGCTGGCGTTCCTCGGCTTCGTTGATGGTGAGGTTTCCTACCAGCCGCAAAACCGGCCATTCCGCCGTGGAATCAGCCGTCTCCGGCGGGGCTTGGCTGGATGGATTTGTCATGCGGTGGTCTTCCTGCAAATCGGCGCTACCGACACCCGTCCTGCGCGTGAAAGATGAATATTAGCTTAAACTAATATATAATACAGACGCTGCCATTTGACCTGACTTTGACCTTAACTTCAATAGAGGTATGACCATGAAACATTTCTTATTTTTTGCCATGCTACTGGGGTTTGGGTTTTCCGGCCAGGTTCCGGCCGACACCCTGGTGCTGATCCACGGTTATCTGGGTTCGGCAACCTCCTGGGAGACTAGCGGAGTGAATGCCGCCCTGGCTTCTCAAGGCTGGTCTCCGGCGGGTCAGCTCATGATGGGGCCGGGCGGGGTGGACTGGCTGCCGGGCCCTGGCGTGAATACCGCCCTCCGCACCTACGCGGTGGATCTTCCGTCCCTCGCACCGTTGGCTTTGCAGGCCGATCATCTGGCCGCCATGCTGCGCTTTATTGAGCAGCGTCATGGCCAGGAGCCCATGATTCTGGCCGGGCACTCCGCCGGAGGGGTGGTGGCGCGCCTGGCTCTGGTACGCGGCGGTGCTGGCCAGGTCAAGACACTGGTGACCCTGGCCAGCCCCCACCTCGGGACGGAACGGGCGATTCAGGCCCTCGACTGCACCAACGACCACTGGCCCGTCAGCTGGGTCAAGCGCTTTTTTGGCGGTACCCAATACCAGGTTGTCAGGGATTCCTGGGGGGTGCTGCTGGATCTCGTCCCCGCCCAGCCGGGCAGTCTGCTGGGCTGGCTGAACGGTCAGCCGCACCCGGACATCCGCTATGTGTCGATCCTGCGCTCGGGCCCGGTCGGACTCGGCGATGAACTGGTGCCGATTTATAGCCAGGACATGAACCAGGTAGACGCCCTGCGGGGTAAAAGCGAAACCCTGACCGTTGCCAGCAGCCACGCGCTGCACCCCGAAGACGGTCTGGCACTGGCGCAACTGCTCGGCCACGATCAAAAGACATCCCAGGGCACAGCGACCCGCTAGTCCCCGGCCAAAAAAGGGTTGGTGGTGCGTTCCCGACCAATGGTGGTGGTGGGGCCATGGCCGGGTAGCACGAGGGTTTCATCGCCCAGTGGCCACAATTGGCTCTGGATGGAATGGCGCAGGATCGGCCAACTGCCGCCCGGAAAATCGGTACGTCCCACTGACCCCTGAAACAGCACGTCCCCCACGACCACCAGGCCTTCTTCGCGATCATAAAACACCAGATGACCCGGTGTGTGCCCTGGGGTGAACAGGGTTTTAAGCTGGCGTTGGCCTAGTGGAATCAGATCCCCGGCTGTCAGCCAGCGATCCGGAACCAACGGGGATACATCGGCCAGACCAAAATAGCGGGCCTGTTCGGGCAATGTCCTGAGCCATTCCTGATCCTCCCGGGAGGGCCCCCAGAGGGGCAGGTGCCAAGCATCTGCCGACGCCCGGGCGGCACCCACATGGTCGATGTGGCCATGGGTGAGCAGAACCAGGGCTGGAATGAGACCGAGACGCCGGATCTCGCCCTGGATCCTGTCCAGATCGCCGCCGGGATCAATGATAACCGTCTGGCGAGTCGCCTTGCACCAGAGCAGGGTGCAATTTTGCAGGAGCGGCGTGACCGGGATAATGTGATAGGGCATCGGGATTTTTTCCTCACCAAGCGGGTGGACTTGACTTGACCGTCGAGTCGTTTTTCAACGGGCGAAATACCAGGCCTCCTCGGTGGATTTCATGGATTCACACCACTGCCCAATACATAATGGGCTGGTATTTTAATCCATCCCGGGGCATAAAATCTGATGACTCGAAGGCCAAATCCCATGAAAACCTTGTTGGTCACCGGTGGTGCCGGATTTATCGGCGGCAATTTCATTCATTTTCTCGATAGTTTGCCAGAGGTCTCGGCGGTGATCCTCGACAAACTCACCTATGCGGGCAGCCTGGCAACACTCGGCCCCCTCGCCCACGGCCCCCGTCATCATTTTGTCGAAGGCGACATCGGTGATCGCGCCTTGGTGGCCGGGCTGCTGCGCCTGCATCGCCCCGCCGCCGTGGTGAACTTCGCGGCAGAAAGCCATGTTGATCGTTCCATCGATGGCCCGGCAGCCTTTATTGAAACCAACGTGGTGGGCACCTTTGAGCTGCTTCAGGCGGTGTTGCAACACTGGCGCGATTTGCCTGCCGATGAACAGATGCCATTTCGTTTTCTCCAGGTTTCCACCGATGAGGTCTACGGTTCCCTCGGCCCAGTTGGGTGTTTTACCGAGGAGTCCCCCTATGCCCCCAATTCCCCCTATTCGGCCTCCAAGGCGGCCTCGGATCATCTGGTTCGGGCTTGGCATCATACCTACGGACTGCCCACACTCACCACCAACTGCTCGAATAACTACGGCCCTTACCAGTTTCCCGAGAAGCTGATCCCTCTGTGCCTGCACAAGGCCCTGGCTGGTGAACCCCTGCCGATCTACGGCGACGGCGGCAATATCCGCGACTGGCTCTACGTCGAAGACCACTGCCGGGCCCTCTGGCAGGTGCTGGAAAACGGCCAGATTGGCGAGATCTATAACATCGGGGGCCATGCCGAGCGCAGCAATCTTCAGGTCGTGGAGACCCTGTGCCAGCTGTTGGACGAGCGCCTGCCGGATTCGCCCCATCGCCCCCATGCCAAGCTCAAGACCTTTGTCACCGACCGGCCCGGCCATGACCGCCGCTATGCCATCGATGCCAGCAAACTCCAGCAAACACTGGGCTGGCAGCCCCGGGAATCTTTCGAGACAGGGCTGGCGCGCACCCTCGATTGGTACCTGGACAATCCGGGCTGGGTGCAGGCGGTCACCCGTGGCCGTTACCAGGGGCAGCGGCTGGGTCATACCCAGAGGGCGACGGCATGATGCGCAAAGGTCTGATCCTTGCCGGTGGCGAAGGTACCCGGCTCTATCCCCTGACCCGTGCGATCAGCAAGCAATTACTGCCGGTCTACGACAAACCCATGATCTACTACCCCCTGGGGATCCTGATGCTGGCCGGCCTTCGTGAGGTGTTGATCATCACCACCCCCCGCGATCAAGCGGCCTTTGAGGCGCTCCTCGGAGACGGCAGCGAATGGGGCATGCGGATCCGTTTCGCGGTACAACCCCAGCCTGGCGGCCTGGCCCAGGCACTGGTCATTGGCCGGGACTATCTCGCCGGCGCCCCCTCCTGCCTGATTTTGGGCGACAATCTTTTCTTTGGTCATGGTCTCCCCCGGCAATTGACGGCGGCTCATACCCAAAGCCAGGGTGCCACGGTATTTGGCTACTGGGTCAGGGATCCGGAACGCTACGGGGTCGCCGCCTTTGATACCGAGGGCCGGATGGCGTCAATTCTTGAAAAGCCCGTGGCACCACCCTCGAACTGGGCGATCACCGGCCTGTATTTTTACGATGGCCAGGCCCCCGAACTGGCCGCGAGCCTAAAACCCTCGCCGCGTGGGGAGCTGGAGATCACCGACCTCAACAATCTGTATTTACAGCGTGGCCTGCTCCATCTCGAACGGCTTGGCCGGGGCACGGCCTGGCTGGATACCGGCACCCATGAGTCCCTGATGCAGGCCGGACAATTTATCCAAACCATCGAGGAACGCCAAGGCCTGAAGATTTGCTGTCCCGAAGAAATCGCCTTCAAACAGGGCTGGATTGATGTCACGCAGTTGCGGGCACTGGGACAGCGCTTGGCCAATAACGGCTACGGGCGATACCTGCTTGAACTCGCCCAATGGAGCGAAGTCCCATGAAGTGGCAATCCCTCGCCATTCCCGAGGTCATCCTTATTCAACCCCAAGTGTTCGGTGACCACCGGGGGTTTTTCATGGAAACCTGGCAGCGTGACCGTTACGCCGCCTCTGGTTTGCCCGAGGACTTTGTGCAGGACAATCTCTCCGCCTCACGCCGGGGCGTTCTGCGGGGGCTGCACATTCAACACCCCCAGGGTCAGGGTAAACTGGTGCAAGTCATCCAGGGCGAGGTCTTTGATGTCGCGGTGGATTTACGCCAGGGCTCCCCCCACTTCGGCCAGTGGGCGGGTGTGACACTTCAGGGCGAGAGCAAACAGCAGCTCTATGTGCCGCCGGGCTTTGGTCATGGCTATTATGTGTTGAGCGAGATGGCGATGTTTTTATATAAGTGTACCGAGGTCTATCATCGCGAGAGCGAATTCAGTGTGTGCTGGAACGACCCGGACATTGGCATCGACTGGCCGCTTGATGGCGAACCCCTGCTCTCCGATAAAGACCGCCAAGGCTCCAGACTACGCGATATTCCCGCCGTCCGTCTCCCCCTTTATGCCGCCATCCGCGAGGACTAACCCCATGCCCCCACCCCCCCGTATCTTACTCATTGGTGCCCATGGTCAGGCGGGTTGGGAATTGCAACGAACCCTGGCGGTGTTGGGGGATGTGATACCGGCCTCGGATGAGGGCGAGTATCCGTTTCGCGTGGATCTGACCCGTCCTGATTCGATTCGTCAGGTTTTTGACCGTTCGGCCCCGTCGCTGGTGATCAATGCCGCCGCCTATACCGCCGTGGACAAGGCCGAAACGGATCATGACACCGCCCGGCGCGTCAACGCGGACGCCCTGGAGATCATCGGTCAACTGGCAGCCCGCCGGGGGGCTTGGGTGGTTCACTATTCCACCGATTTCATCTTCAATGGCACCACCACCACACCCTACCGGGAGGAAGATCCCCCTAACCCGATTAACTACTATGGAGTCAGCAAACTGGACGGCGAACGGGCGTTGATTGAAAGCGGCGCCCGCCATCTGATCTTTCGCACCAGCTGGTTGTATGGCACCCGTGGCAACAACTTCTTCCTGACCATGCTGAGGCTGATGCGGGAGCGTGACGAATTGCGCGTCGTCGCCGACCAGATCGGCGCACCCACCTGGAGCCGGCTGCTGGCCGAGGTCACCGCCCAGGTCGTGGCCAAAACCTGTTGCCAGGCGGATCCCCAGGACAGCGCGGCCCTTCAGGGCGTCTATCATCTGACCTGTGCCGGCCAGACCAGCTGGCATGGGTTCGCCAAGGCCATCCAGGAAGAATGCGGAGAGTCCACGCGCATTCTGGCCATTACCTCCAAGGACTACCCCTCGCTCGCCCAACGTCCGCCCTATTCGGTACTGGACAACAGCAAACTCAAAAAAACTTTCGGCTTGTGCCTGCCGGACTGGCGATTGGCGTTATCTTTATGTTACCGGGATCTCCGGTAATGTCATTCTTGTTATCCTTCTCATTCAACTAGGAAAATTGACGATGAATAAACCCGAAATGCCTCAAAAAGCGCCCTATGCCTTGAACCTCGAGGCCGGTGATTACTACTGGTGTTCGTGCGGGCGATCCAAAGTCCAACCCTTCTGCGATGGCTCTCACCAGGGTACGGCCTTCGTACCTGTCCAGGTCACCTTGAGCGAGGCCAAGCAGGTGTGGTTGTGCGGTTGTAAGCAGAGCGCGAACGGTGCCTTTTGCGACGGCACCCATCAAAACCTCTAAAAACCGCTAGGCCGTTATAACCCGAGCTCCCGCCAGCGCCGTTCCAGGCGCTTGAGGGAGACCGGAAAGGCCGTGCCCAGGCCTTCCGCGAACAGAGACACCCGCAGTTCCTCGAACCACCAGCGTAGCTCTTCCAGCCGCTCGTCCTCGCGGTCCTCGGTGCGAGCCTGCTTAAACCGGGCTAGCCAGTCCTGGTGACGCGGCGCGATTTCGGCCATCCGTTCGCGATCTCGAGAGCCCTGATGGGCCAGCCGATCCAAACGCCAGGCGATTCCCCGCAGATAGCGGGGCAACTGGCGCAGTCTGGAAAACGGCATGTCGCGTAAAAAACCCCGATAGACCAGCCGCTCAAGCTGGGCGCGCATATCGGCCAGCGAATCCGCCCAGAGAGCGGGCTGCGAGGCACTCAGGGCGGCTCGTAGGGGTTGAAATTGGCCGAGCAGACCGGCGACCAGGGTCATGGCCTCGCGAAACCGTGTGGGTAATTCACCACGATGGGTGGCCAGACGGGTTTGAAAACTCTCGGCATCCCGGATCGGTGGACGATCTTCCAGAAAGGTCATATCCAGCGCCAGCAACAGCATCTCGTCCGCAAGTTCCAGGGGTGCCCTGGCCAGTAACCCAGCGGCGGGAGGAACCAGAGCGTATTGCAAACGCAGGGTGTGGGTTTGGGAAATACCCTGGATCAGGCGTTTGATCTCTGGCCCGAGCGCGATGCCCAACAGCCGCCGTAACCCGCCCCGGGTAGCGCGTGCTGCGGCACCAGGGGTATCCAGGACACGCCGGGCCACGCAGGAGCCCTCATCCACTAAAGCTGGATAGCCCACCAGTGGTACGCCACCCCGATTGAACGGCAGGGTCTCGGGCAAGGGTTCGAGTGTCATATCCCATTGGCGAATCCCCGTGCGCTCGAAGGGACTGGTGTGTTGGTCTTGAAAGCGT
>JBAXSA010000048.1:0-13330 GCA_037130945.1 Pseudomonadota bacterium
CGGCGGCAATCCCGTGCCCTTCATCGAGGCCTCGGCACAGGGACGTCAGGAGGATCTTCAGGTCAGCGGGGTACGAGTCCCCGCGCTCACCGCCTGGTGGCTATCGCCGGTGGACGGGAAAACATCACTGAGCAAGACCGCCTATCTTGAACAAATGGCCGAGATCTGTGCCAGTGAAATAGTCCGCCTGCTCAATCTTGGTCAGACAGGGCAGGCGGGTTTTTTTGTGACCGAGGGCAGGGTGAAAACACTGCGCCCGGCGGACATGGCGGTACTGGTCAATCGGGGTAAGGAGGCCAGGGCCATTCGTGGGGCGCTGGCGAGGCGCGGGGTGCGAAGCGTTTATCTCTCCGAGCAGGACTCGGTATTTGGGAGCGCTCAGGCCGCCGAATTGCAGCATTGGCTGGCGGCCTGTGCTGAACCCGGCAACGGCCCGCTGCTGCGCGCCGCGCTCGCCACCACCACCCTCGGACTGAGCCTGACCGAACTCGATCAACTGAACTACGATGAACTCGCCTGGGAGGCGCGTATCCAGCAGTTTCGCGGCTACCGCGATGGCTGGCGCTGTCAGGGGGTACTGCCCATGTTGCGGCGGCTGTTGAACGATTTCCAGGTACCGGCGCGACTGCTGGGCTCAGGCGGGGCGGGACAGGCGGGTCTGATGGATGGCGAGCGTATCCTGACCGATTTGCTGCACCTCGCCGAGCTACTACAGCAGGCCAGTACCCTCCTGGAAGGCGAACACGCGATCATCCGCCATCTCGCCGAGCAACGTCGGGAGGCCGCACAGGAGGAAGGGCGCGGGGGGCGGGGGGATGCGCGCCAAGTCCGCCTGGAAAGCGATGCCGATCTCGTCCAGGTGATCACCGTACACAAATCCAAGGGACTGGAGTATCCCCTGGTGTTTTTTCCCTTTGCCTGTCATTTTCGTCCCATCCAACCCCATGACCTGCCGCTAAAATGGCATGACGACGAAGACCGGCTGCAACTCGCGTTGGCTGCGGAGAGCGCGGTACTCAAACAGGCCGATCATGAACGTCTGGGCGAAGACTTGCGCAAGCTCTATGTCGCGCTGACGCGCGCTCGCTACGCCACCTGGGTGGGGATCGCGCCACTGGCGAACTGGGAACAGAGCGCCTTGGGTTACCTGCTGGGCGGCGGACAGGCGATCACCCCCGAAGAAAACCCCCTGGCACCCCTGCTCGCCGCCTGGCGCGGGACGTGCGACTCGATCAATGTGGTCGCCGCTCCGGCGGCCACCCACGAGTCTTTTGTGACATCAGATCCCCAGGTGGTGCCTGGATCGGCGCGCCAGTCGCAGCGTGTAGCGCGCGAGCATTGGTGGATCGCCAGTTATTCCGCTCTCCAGATCGAGGGCAGCCGGCGCCACACCGTGCCCGATACCCTGAAGGAAGACGTATTCCGGGAAACCCCGGTGGTGGCGACACCGGCCTCGCCCGCGCCGGGGACGATGCACGCCTTTCCGCGCGGCAAAGAAGCCGGCACCTTTCTGCATGACATCCTGGAATGGGTGGCAAACCAGGGGTTTTTAAAAATGGCCCAAAACCCCGCCTGGCTCCGCGATCAGATCGCCCGGCGCTGTCAGGTACGCGGCTGGATCGAGTGGATCAATCCCCTGACGGACTGGATGCGGGCCCTTCTCACCACGCCACTGCCTTTACCCGCCCTGGGCCCGGTGCCGGTGACGGCGTTTTCACTCGCCGGTTTGAGTCAGGCGGTGGCGGAAATGGAATTCTGGCTGGCCGCACATCAGGTCGACACCCTCGACATCGACCGGCTGGTGTGTGCCCACACTCTCGATGGTGCCCAGCGTCCGGCGTTGCTGCCCGAACAACTGAATGGCATGCTTAAGGGTTTTATGGATCTTTTGTTTGAACACGAGGGCCGCTACTATGTGGTCGACTATAAGTCGAACTGGCTCGGCCCTGACGATGCCGCCTACACCCCGGCCGCCATGCGCGCCGAGATTCTTCATGCGCGCTATGAATTACAATATGTTCTGTATCTTTTCGCCCTGCATCGCCTGCTCAAGGCGCGTCTGCCCGATTACGACTACGACCAGCACATCGGCGGCGCGGTGTATCTCTTTCTGCGGGGCACCCACGCGCCGAGCCAGGGTCTGCATGTCGATCGCCCGCCCCGGCGTTTGATCGAGGCACTGGACGCAAGGTTTACCCACCCAGCCAACCAGGACATCTCATGACCCCCAGTCTCAAAAACTCCGGTGGCCAGGCGTCGATGAAAATCCTGCTCCAGCGTTGGGCGGCACATGACTGGCTACGACCCCTCGATGCGGCATTCGCCGATTTTCTCTGGCGCGAAGTGCCAGATGCGCCTCCCCTGTTGATGCTCGCGGCCGCCCTCGCCAGCCACCAGTTGGGACGCGGACACACCTGCCTGGATTTGGCCGCCACCCTGAAAAACCCGGCTTTCGCGCTGTCGCTGCCCCCCGAATGGCGCTCTGCGCCCGAGGGGGAAGAACCCCCGCCACTGCCCGCAGAGGCACTGGTCGGGGTGAGTTTGCCACAATGGCAGGCGGCACTCACTCATCCGGCGCTGGTGGCCAGGGGTTCTGGCGACACACCGCTGGTGTGCGTGGGCTCGCGCCTCTATCTGCGCCGTTACTGGCAATACGAACAGAGCGTGCGTGCGGGTATTGACCGGCGGCTGGCCCACTCCGCAGGCCTGCAAGCGGCGCTGCCGGTGGCGGCCTTGCGCCAGGCTCTGGAGACCCTGTTCCCCCCCTCCAGTCGGCTGGATCAGACGACCCACTGGCCAAAACTGGCCTGTGCGCTGGCTGCGCGCAGTGCCTTCAGCATCCTGACGGGGGGGCCTGGCACTGGCAAGACGACGACGGTGATCCGTCTGCTGGCGCTTCTGCAAGCCCTCGCACTGGCCGCTGCCCCATCGGGGCGGATACTTCGCATTGGCCTCGCCGCGCCCACTGGCAAGGCCGCCGCCCGCCTAAACGAATCGATTGCTGGGGCGGTCGCTCACCTGCCGCTGGACGGCCTGGATCAGGGGGAAACTATACGACATGCCATCCCGGTGGCGGTCACGACGCTACACCGCCTGCTGGGCAGCCGTGCGGATTCCCGGCGTTTCCGGCACCACGCTGGCCATCCGCTGGCACTCGACGCGCTGGTGATTGACGAGGCCTCGATGGTCGATCTCGAGATGCTGGCCGCAGTACTCGACGCCTTGCCCGTTTCGGCGCGGCTCATCCTGCTCGGCGACAAGGATCAACTGGCCTCGGTGGAGGCCGGCGCGGTACTGGGGGAACTCTGCCAGCGCGCGCACGGCGGCCACTACACCCCGGCCACCCGCAACTGGCTGAAGGAAACCTGCGGTGAACCCATCGACCCGGCGCTGATAGATGAGGGTGGCACCGCACTCGATCAGGCGGTGGTGATGCTGCGCCACAGCCATCGTTTTGCAGCGCGTAGCGGGATTGGGCGGCTGGCCTCGGCGGTCAATGCCGGTGATAGCGCGACCCTGGCCAGTCTTTGGAAACAGGGCTATGCCGATCTTGCCCTGCTGCCACTGGCCAACCGGGACGATCCGGCCTTCCAGGCGCTGGTCATCGAGGGAGGCCTGACGACAACCCGTGAAACGCGCCGGGGCTATCGTTACTATCTCGATGTTCTGCGCCAAAACCAGCCCGCACGGGGGGCTGATCCGTCTGTCCTGGATGCCTGGGCTGGCCAAGTGTTGGAAGCCCATGGCCAGTTTCAGGTGTTGTGCGCGCTCCGTCGTGGCCCGTGGGGTGTGGAAGGCCTCAACCAGCACATTACCCACCTGTTGCGCAAGGTTCATTTGATCCCGAAAAGCCGTGATGACTGGTATTCTGGCCGCCCGGTATTGGTCACCCGCAACGACTACGATCTGGGCCTGATGAACGGGGACATCGGCATCACCCTCTGGCACCCTGCCGGGAAGGATCAACGGCAACGGCTGCGCGTGGCCTTTGCCAGGGGCGACGGCACCCAGGGTATCCGCTGGGTCTTGCCGAGCCGCTTGCAGACGGTGGAAACGGTGTATGCCCTCACGGTTCACAAGTCGCAGGGATCGGAATTCACCCATGCCGCGCTCGTCCTGCCCGATACGATCAATCCCATCCTGACCCGTGAACTGCTTTACACCGGCATCACCCGTGCCCGCCACTGTCTGACGCTGGTGAGGCCAGGGGACGAAAAGACGCTGGAACAGGCGGTGGCACAGCGTGTGTTGCGTGCCAGTGGCTTGTTGCTCGAGGGATGAGGCGCGGCTTGACCCGGTGGCCATTGCCCTGGATGGGCGTTCTGGCGATTTTCCTGACGCCCGTCGCCCAAGCCCTGGAGACGGTCAGCCTCCAGTTGGACGCAAGTCCCCCGTTCAACTTCATCGGCTACTACGCCGCCCAAGTCATGGGGTTTTACCGGGAAGCGGGACTCAACGTGACGATTCTCAAGGCACAGCCCGCCGTCGAAGGCGAGGATGTTGTCTCGCGGGGGGGCGCTGACTATGGCATCAGCGAGAGTGAAATTTTGCTGCACCACGCCCATGGCGACCCTATCGTTTCACTGGCCACCCTGTTCCAGCATTCCCTACGCTGTCTTGTGGTCGCCGAAGGCCGCGACATCCATACCCTGCAAGATCTGGTCGGCCACACTGTCATGCTGAGTCAGGGTGCCATCCCGGTACGGGCCTATCTGCGTGCTGAAAATTTGGAGGACAGGATTCATATTATTCCAAACACTGGAAATTTGGATGATGTGGTCAACAGCAAAGCGGATGCGATGGATGCCTTCGTCACGGAAAGTCTGGATTATTTTATTCGCCAGGGGTTTCACTTCAAGGTCTTTCGCCCTGCGTCCAGTGGCATCAATTTCTACGGTCAGGTGCTGTTTACCACGCAACGGCAAGTGGCTGAGCATCCCCGCCAGGTCGAGGCATTCCGGGCCGCTTCCCTCAAGGGATGGCGCCATGCCCTGGATCATTCCCGTGAGATGATCGACTGGTTTCTCGGACAGTACCCCCAGGGTAATAGCCGGGAAGACCTGGAACGGGAGATGGAGAATCTCAACCTCCTCATGGCGTCCGATCTCATCGAGATTGGCTACCAGAACTTGAGCCGCTGGCGGCATATTGCCAATACCATGGCCTATCTCAACTTGCTGCCACGAGACTACCCGCTGGATAATCTGATTTACTCACCCTCGGTCAATTTCGACCTGCGCCCTTATTATCCCTACCTAGCCGCCGGATTTGCTTTACTCATCCTGATTGGCGTCTTTGCTTTTTATGTCTTTTGGCTCAATACCCACTTGCGAAGGCTGGCCCGCCGCAACCAAACCATACTACGCGAGCGCAAGGCCGCAGAGAACGAATTACGCCTGATTCTGGACTCGATGGCCGATGGCATCTGCAAGCTGGACGGCGATGGCCGCATCACCTTCGTCAACCCGGCGGCCCAGATCATCACGGGATGGGATCAGGAGGAACTTCTGGGTCATGACCACCACCGGATGTCGCACCACAGCCACGCCAACGGTTCTCCCCATTCTCAGGAACAATGCCCGGTCTGTATCGCCATACGCAGTGGTCAACCCAGGCGAACCAGCAAGGAAGTCTTTTGGCGACGCGATGGTTCCAGCTTTCCCGTGGAGTGTACGGCCACCCCCATCAGCCTGGAAGTGCAGAATATCGGCATAGTGGTGGTCTTCCGCGACATCACCATGCGCCAGAAGGTCGCCGAAGAACTCCAACGGGCCAAGGAACAAGCGGAGATGGCCACCCAGGTCAAATCCGAATTCCTGGCCAACATGAGCCACGAGATTCGCACGCCCATGAACGCCGTCATCGGTCTGAGCTATCTGTGCCTGAACACGGAACTGTCCGAGCAGCAACGGGATTACCTCACCAAGGTACACCTCTCGGCCAACTATCTGCTGCGAATCATCAACGACATTTTGGATTTTTCCAAGATCGAGGCGGACAAGCTGGAGATGGAGGCCGTGAACTTCTCCCTGGATGATGTGTTGGATCATGTGATCTCGGTGATTCAGATCCAAGCCGCAGAAAAAGAGCTGGAATTGCTCCTGGATACCGATCGGCGAATCCCCAGTCATCTGGTGGGGGATCCGGTTCGTCTGGAACAGATACTCACCAATCTGGCCAGCAACGCGGTCAAGTTTACCGAACGGGGCGAGATTGCCATTGTTTCGGAATTACTGGAGGAAACCCATACGACGGTGACCTTGCGGTTTACCGTCCGCGACACCGGCATCGGCTTGTCCGACGTGCAAATGAGCCGCCTGTTCCATGCCTTCACCCAGGCCGACTCCAGCATCATTCGCGAATACGGCGGCACGGGGTTGGGATTGTCCATCTCCAAACGGCTGGTGGAGATGATGGGCGGCAAGATTGGGGTGGAGAGTACCTCTGGCGAGGGGAGCCGATTCATCTTCACCGCCACCTTGGGCTATTCCCGCGAGGTGCATCTGGATCGCAACCTGCCACCTCAGGCATTGCGCAACCTCCAAGTATTGCTGGTGAACGACAATAATGCCTCCAAAAACCTCTTGGCCGATTATTTGAAAGCCTTTTCCTTCCGGGTAAAGGAGGCGCACGAGGTTGCCAGTGCCCTGGCCGTGCTAGGGGCGGCCGATGAGGAAAAAGATCCCTGCGAACTGGTCTTGGTGGACTGGAATGTGTTCGGCATGGAGGGTCTGGAGATTGCCTCCCATATTAAGTATCGACTCCCCCTGAGCAAGGTTCCCAAGGTGATCCTGTTCACTCCTTACGGCCACAACGAAATCCTGCGCGAGGCCAAACAGCGCGGTGGCATTGATGGTTTTTTAGTCAAACCGGTCAGCCAAAGTACCCTGTTCGAGACGATCATGATAGTTTTCGATCAAGCCATAGAGAGAACCCGGAGAAATTTCACCCCCACTCTGAACCAGGAACAGGCGGTATCTCTCCAGGGTACCCACCTATTGTTGGTGGAGGACAACAAGGTCAACCAACTGGTGGCACAAGACATGTTGCGCCGGATTGGTGTGCGAGTCAGCATCGCCGATCACGGCCGCATGGCCCTGGAAAAGCTGGCCCTGAATTCTTTCGATGGGGTGCTGATGGACGTACAGATGCCGATCATGGATGGCTACACAACAACCCGGGAAATCCGCAAGAACCCCGTATGGGCCTCCCTGCCCATCATCGCCGTCACCGCCAGCGCCATGGTCAACGATCTGGCCCGTTGCCGGGCGGCGGGCATGAACGACCATATCGCCAAGCCCATCAGGCCCCATCAGATGTACGCGATTCTGGCCAAATGGATCAGTCCACGCGAGCGTCATGGGATCACGGCTTATCCGCTAGTGTCGCCACCACTGAATCCGGAATTTACCCAGCTACCCTCTCTGGCAGGGATCGATACCCAGGCGGGATTACTGAATAGCGGCGGCAGCCCCCAGTTTTACCGGGAGCTTCTGATGGATTTTCGCGTTAATCAGGGGGGGGCCGGACAGTTGATTGCCGCTCGGCTGGCGGCGAAGCAGTGGGAGGATGCCGAACGAACCGCTCATACCCTAAAAGGGCTTGCCGGAACCATCGGCGCGCACGCTCTGAGTAAAACGGCCAAAACCCTGGAGGCCGCCTTGCGGGAACAGGGCGAGCCCGCCACCCTCCAGTTCCTTCTGGCTGCAACGGAGAGACATCTGACCCAGGTGATGACCGCTATTAACACCGCCTTGCCGCCCCTAGGGCTGCCCGCCGTTCCCCCGGGGCAAGAGGAAGAATCGGGAGAATATCAGGATGAAACGGTCATCGCGGCCCTGTCGCCTTTATTCCAGGAGGCTGCCAGCCAGTTGCGGGCCTACGACTCCGCAGTGAAAGAGACCGCTGCCAAAATCCGGGGATTGTGCGGCGTCCCGGCCTTGCTCAGGAATCTGACCACCTGGGAGGAGAAACTAACGGTTTACGATTTTGACGGGGGATTGGCGGAGCTGATCGCCTGGGCACAACATCTGGGCATTACCATGAATACCCTAGAGAAAGATCCATGACCCCCCCTCTCGCACCTGCTGAAAAAACCCTGTTGGTGGTGGATGACGTTCCGGCAAACATCGACATCCTGAAGCAGGTACTGGGCTCGCATTGCCGGATCAAGGTGGCCACCAACGGACGCCTGGCGTTAAAAATTGCCGCCACGGCCCCCTCGCCGGATCTGATTCTGCTGGATGTGATGATGCCGGGCATGAATGGCTACGAGGTGTGCCAGCAACTCAAAAGCCATCCCGAAACCTGCGATATTCCCATCATCTTTCTCACCTCCCGGAACGAATTTCGCGACGAGCTACGCGGGTTTACCCTGGGGGCCGTGGATTACATCACCAAGCCGTTCAACCCGTTGGTGGTGCAAGCACGGGTCAAAACCCATCTGGCCCTCCAGGAAGCGCGGCAGGCACTGGAAGCACGCAATCGGGATCTATCGGCGGAGCGGAAACAGGTGGAGGAGATTATCCTCAAAATGCGTAACGCCGACGTTTTTGATGATTGTCACCTGCGCTATCTGATGGCCCCCGTGGAGCAGACCAATGGCGATATGCTTTTGGCCATTCGGACCCCCGATCAACGGCAACTGCTGCTGGTGGGGGATTTTACGGGGCATGGCGTATCTGCGGCCCTGGGTGGCCCTCTGGTCGCCTATCTGTTTCACCACTTGGCCGATCAAGGCCGGAGCGGGGGTGAAATCCTCTCGGCAATCAACACCCAGTTGCATCGCCGCTTGCCCGTCACGATGTTTTTTGCCGCCTGTCTGGTGGAGGTGACGCCCCTGCGGGAGTCGATGCGCTTGTGGAATGCGGGGATGCCCAGCGCCCTGCTGGTGCGCCAAGGCCAAGTGGCGCGAGAGTTTTCCTCCGTCTCGATGCCCTTGGGCATCCTGCCCGCACTGGATGCCACGGCCATCGAGGCGGTTTCTTCGCTGGAGCGCGGGGATCGGCTTTTTGTCTATTCTGATGGGGTCATCGAATGCCAGTCACCGGCGGGTGAGCTGTTCGGCAAAGGGCGCTTGGCGGATCTGTTGTGCCGGATGGTCGTCCAGAAGGAACCCCTGGAGGCGCTGTTGACTACACTGGATGAATACAGCACGACTCGCTGCCATGACGACGACATCACGGTGCTGGATCTGCAGGCGGGCGAATGAGACCCCCTCACCCCGGCCCTCTCCCTCAAGGGAAGAGGGGTTGGGGTGAGGGATCTAAACGGTTACCCCCTGCCAGTGCCGGTCGATTTTACCATCCACCATGGCAATCCTTTGATCCGCTATGCTGGCAAAGCTGTTGTCGTGGGTGACGGTAATCACCGTTTTTCCCATTTCCCGGGTGAGGTCGTAGAGAATTTGCCGCACCGCCGCAGAAGACCGGCTGTCGAGGTTCCCGGTGGGTTCGTCGGCAAACAGAATCGGCGGGTCGTTGGCCAGCGCACGCGCCACCGCCACCCGTTGCCGTTGTCCGCCAGAGAGCTGGGATGGCCGTTTGGGGGCCTGGTCTCCCAGACCCAGGATATCCAGCAAATATTGGGCGCGCTGGCGGCTCTGCCCTTCGTCTAGGCGGCCCAGGCGCTGCATGGGCAACATGACATTGTCGAGAACCGAAAACTCGGCTAATAAAAAATGAAACTGGAACACGAAACCAAACTGTTGAAGGCGGGTGCTGGCCAGGTCGTCTTCCCCATAACCGGAGGTGTCGACGCCGTTCAGAAGTATCCGGCCAGAGGTCGGAAGATCCAGCAAACCCAGAAGATACAGCAGGGAAGATTTACCCGATCCAGAAGGCCCCACAATGGCTACGAACTCACCCCCCGCGATGCGGAGTGACACATCCGCCACCAACGTGACGGCCACTTCGCCAGGCAGGACACGCCCCAAATGTTCGGCCACCAGGATGGGTGGTGGTTTCACCACGACCCCGCTGCGTCAAAACACCAGATCATTGGCACCCAGGATCGCCACGAGGATCGACATGATGATGCCGGCCACGATGACCCCGAGGCCGATGATCATCAAAGGCTCGATGAGCGTCAGCATTCTCTGCACCGTGGCGCGGGTTTCACGGTCATAAAGGTCGGCGACCTTGGCGAGCATGGGTTCGAGTTTTCCAGATTCCTCGCCCACCTTGATCATCTGGAGCGCAAGCCGCGGGAACAATCCCCGGCTGCCCAGGGGCTCCGCCAGCCCCCGACCGCGCTTGACGTCCTCGGTGGTGTCGGCGACACAGTGGGCCAGCACCTGGTTGCCGATGACTTCCTTGGCCAGCCCCAGAGCGGATAGCAGGGGCAGACCGTTTTCCATCAGGGTCGCCAGGGTGCGGCAAAATCGCGCGGTTTCCATCTTTTTGACCAGATCGCCAAACAGCGGCAGGGTGAGTACCTTGCGATCCCACTCGGTACGGGCGGCGGGGTTTTCCAGGCGTTTTAAGACCAGCGCCGTGCCCCCGGCACCCACCGACAATAGCAGCCACCAGTAATTCTGGAACACCGCCCCCGTGCCGATGACAATCCGCGTGGCGAGTGGCAGGTTGCCACCCATGTCCTTGAAAAGCTGGGCGAATTGGGGAACCACAAAGGTCAGTAATAAAATCACCGAGAGCAAGGACACCCCCAGCAGGATGGCGGGATAGACCAACGCCGACTGGATGGTGCTACGCAGTTCTGCGGAGCGATCAAGAAACTCGGCCAGCCGCACCAGCACCAGATCCAGCGCACCCCCCGCCTCGCCGGCTCGAACCATGTTGATATAGAGCCGCGAAAAAGAATGGCTCTGGCCTTCCAGGGCGACCGAAAAGGTGGCCCCGCCTCGAACCCGTTCCTGAAGCTGAACCAGCACTTTCTTCAAGGCTTCCTCATCGGCTAGCTCGATGATGACTTGCAGGGAGCGGTCGAGGGTCAGGCCCGCCTCGAGAAGGGTGGCCAGTTCTCGGGTCAGAAGACCAATCTGGGCCGCCGTCAGAGCCTTGCCCGAGGCTGGGGGTTTGAACCAGCGGGCCAGTCCGCTGGCACCGCCCTCGCGAATGCGAAGCGGCATCAGACCCTCGGCCTGGAGCTTGTGGATCACAGCGGCCTGATCATGGGCCTCGATCTCGCCTTCGTGGATGTCGCCATCGGCACGGATGGCCTTGTAGGTAAAAATTGTCATACTTATATTTCCTCGGTCGCGCCGATCACCTCTTCGAGGGTTGTGAGCCCTTGGGCCGCCTTGGCCAGACCGTCCGCGTACATGCTGATCATCCCTTCGTTGATGGCGGTTCTTTGAATATCCAGGGTTCCGGCGTGGCGCATCACGTCATGACGGATTTGCTCGGTCATCTCCAGCATCTCGGTGATCACCAGCCGGCCATAATAGCCAGACCCCCCGCACTGTTCACAGCCACCGGGACGATAAAAAGACTCGGCGGAGAGGTGGGTATGCGCCAGGCGTTCGAGCAGGTCGGGGGGGGCGGCGTAGGGGTCGCGGCAATGGTGACAGAGACGGCGCACCAGGCGTTGGGCGAGGATGCCGTTGATCGTCGAGGTCATCAGGTAATCCTCGACGCCCATGTCCAGCAACCGCGTCACCCCGCCTGCGGCGTTGTTGGTGTGCAGCGTGGACAACACCAGATGGCCGGTGAGAGCGGATTGCACGGCGATTCGGGCGGTTTCCAGATCGCGCATCTCGCCCACCATGATGACGTCCGGATCTTGCCGGACAATCGCCCGCAGGGCACTGGCAAAAGTCATACCGATGCTCGGCTTGACATGCACCTGATTGATCCCGGTGAGCTGGTATTCGACCGGATCTTCGACGGTGATGATCTTGCGCTCGGCGGTATTGAGACGGCTGAGGGCGGTATAGAGGGTGGTGCTTTTGCCGCTGCCAGTGGGGCCCGTCACCAGCACGATGCCGTGGGGCATGTCCAGGGATCGCAACAGCCGCTCCAGGGGGCTGCCCTGAAAACCCAGGGCGTCGAAGTCAAAGCGGACGCTTTCCTTATCCAGCAACCGCAGCACCACGCTCTCGCCGTACAGGGTCGGGATAGTCGAGACGCGCAGATCGAGTTCCTTGCCCTGCACCCGCAGTGGAATACGACCATCCTGGGGCAGGCGGCGTTCGGCAATGTTGAGATGGGCCAGGATCTTGACCCGCGAGATCACCGCGGCCGTCGAGCTGGCGGGTGGCGACTCGACCTCGCGCAACACCCCGTCGATGCGATAGCGAATCTTCAGTTCTTCCTGGAAGGGTTCGATATGAATATCCGAGGCCCGCGACTCGACCGCTCGCTGGAGTAACAGATTGACCAGCCGGATCACCCGATCCTCGCTGGCCAGATCCCGGAGGTGTTCGATGTCTTCCTCGGAGGCGTTGTCGTTTTGCATGCCATCGGTGACCTGACCCATCGCCGAGCGCCCCTCGCCATAAAGGCGTTCGAGGGCGGCATCGATCTCCGCAGGCAGGCCAATGCCGAGCGTCACGGGTTTTCCACAGGCCATCGCCAGGGCTTGGGGCACCTGGGGATCGAGGGGATCGGCCAGGGCCACCAGCACCTGATCCTCCTGATCGGCCACGGGAATGGCATGTACATCCTTCATGAAGCGGACGCTAAGACGGCCTTCAAACAGGGGTTCCTGGGGGTAACGGTCATTGGGAATGAGGGGCAGTGACAGGGTTTGCGCGTAGGCATCGGCCATGTCGCGCTCCGAGACCAGTCCCAGGCGCACCAGCAATCTCGGCACGGGATCCCCGCTGTCGCGGGATAGCCGCCGGGCGCGGCCGAGATCCGTGGTGCTGAGTTTGCCACGGCTACCCAGGAATTGTTCCAGACGGGCCTCCAGGGTATCGCCCAGGGGGGGTGGCGAGGTTTTTTCGGAAACATCGGCTGTCGCGGTGAGAGGTGCATTCATAGGAGGGCGGGCATCATCAAAAACTCCTGAGGCTCATATATGGGTTTTGAGGACACGGCATCACCGGAGATTAAAACCCGGACAAGAAAGGCCGGGCTGAGGATGGACGATCCAAAAAAACATGTAAAATCAATGCGCGTTAGGTGGATTCCGGCATGTCCTCAAAACCCCATATGAGCCAAAGAATTGACTGGATCCATGGGAAATTGCCGATTTGCTTGTCCAGCTGGAGAGAATGGGGAGTTATACCCGAAAAGCTGGTATCAAGTAAAAAATCTGTTAAGATTAGCTCGTCTGAATTTGCGAGGTATACTGAAGTCATGGGGCGGTAGCTCAGCTGGGAGAGCGTCGCGTTCGCAATGCGAAGGTCGGGAGTTCGATCCTCCTC